>MDVR01000040.1:674-8990 GCA_001940725.1 Candidatus Heimdallarchaeota archaeon LC_2
TCTNTNNNCTTAGAANTANNAAANTTNAGATTTGGGATTGGATCAAATGATGGATCACTCAAAAGTGCATATAGCAAAAGTAGGATTGTTGCTAAAACAATGACTACAAGTACAATATTAAGAAGGATGGTTAAAACAATCCATAATATAGACCATACAGTGAAGAATATCGAACCCAGCACTGGATGAGTTTCTTTTACTTTTACATAAATTCTTCTTGGCCATAACCTCTTTGAAATATTTTCCAATTTAATGGAGAATTTTTCAGTCACAGATATATTGTACACTAATATCGATTATAAACTAATCTCCGGGTAATATCTGATTGAGCTTCACTTGTACTGATCGATTTATTGGTGTAAGTAAAAATAAATTATAATAATTTAAATTTTCGCTTTCATTTCTCATAATCCGATAGTAACTATCTTTATAATATGATAATAACAATGTCTTAGTTAGAGTGGGGATTGTATAT
Organism: Candidatus Heimdallarchaeota archaeon LC_2; assembly: GCA_001940725.1. The sequence continues at coordinate 1,150 of MDVR01000040.1, forward strand.
GGAAAGCTTTTCAGAAATTAGAGATCTAATTTACAAAGGGAAGTATGACGATGCAATAATGAGCACATCGTTAAAAATAGCCTCTTTTAATTTTAGTCCCACTGAAATTATTAAATTATCTTTATTCAAGTGCATTGCAGAATTAAGATCAGGTAATTTCGAAGATGCTCTTAAAATTTCTGATCAATCTTTTAGAATTGCAACACAAGCTCACAATTCATTGCTAAAAATAAAATCTCTTAAATTAAAAATTGAAGTATTACTAAAAATGCATGAATTAGATCATGCTGATGACATTTTAAGAAACTTATTTACAATTATTGAAGCTTCAGTACAAGGAGTAAATAACAATATCAATTATAAAAATGCCATATTCTATCATTCAAAAGGAGCCATAGAACGGTATAAAGGGAATTTCAAACCAGCAGTAGAGAATTACAAAAAAAGTCTTGAATTGAATTCTGAATTTGTTGATGAAGAACTTAGGGCATTGACTTTGAACCATTTAGGTATCACTTTCGATTATTTGGGAAATTATGAGGGTTCATTATCTCATTATTATGATTCATTAGATATTTACGAGAAATTGGGTTACATTAGTTACATAACAGGTGTATCAATGAATCTTGGATTGCTCTTAAATCAAAAAGGTAAAAACAAAGAAGCTTTATTTCAATATAATAAGGCCTTGAAGATAGCGAAAGAAATACAAGATGAATACTTGTATAATATGATATTGGTAAATACAGGTCTCCTCAATATCGATTTAGGAAATCTGAAATCTGCTTTAGATCAATTTTCTGAAAGTTCAGATTATTTCATCAAAATCAATAATGAAAACGGTCTAATTATTTCATATATGAACACAGGAATTGTCTACGATCTTTATTGGGAATTTGAGAAAGCACTTGATTATTACAATAAGGCAGTTCTTCTTGCCAATACGATAGATGAGGAGATTCACCTCCCTAAAATCATTTACAACATGGGTCTAACTTATCGTAATACAGGTAATCTAGAACAAGCCATGGTAAACTTCAAAAAAGTTTTAGAAATTAGTAAACAATTAGATAACAGATATTTTAGAGCACAAATTCTCTATCAACTTATAGTAACCTCTGTGATGGCAAATAATAATACAGAAGCAGAATTCTATTTTGAATTATTTGAAGACATCAAGGATAATGAAGAAAATATTAGAATAGGTTTTCTTTACACATTATCTAAATCAATTTATTTGAATTCGAGTGATAGAATTATTCATAAAGCCGAATCTCAAAAATTACTTCAACAGATTATCAATGCAGACAACGTAGAATATGAAATTTTGTTAGAAGCAATTTTGATATTAAGTGAAATATTAGTCAAAGAATATGAATGGACCCATAGTGAGGCAGCTTTTAATGAAATAAACAATTTAATGAGTCGATTAACAACACTTAGTACAGAAATTCCTTCTCAAAGGGTGAGAATTGAACTCTTGATTTTAGAATCAAAGACAGCTTTTATACTTCGGGATATTAATACAGCAATCGTACTTCTTAACAAAGCAGAAGCAATTGCGGAAAAGGAAGATCTGGGTTATCTTCGGGACCGAGTTAGCCAGGAAATAAATTTGGTTGAGGAGAATATTGTTCTCATGAGAGATATAAGCGATCAGGCTAGCCTAATGCTTGATCTGGATAAAAAATTAACTAGCGATTATTTAGATTATGTTAAACTGAGATTCAAGCCTATTTCATCTAATGTATAAATCAAGAAGATAGAAACCAACATTTTTTCTTTGTTGCTTATTTGCAGATAGCAGGTACTAAATGCAATTTAATTATATTTGTTAGCAGTTTCTTTTTCGGATTCTCTACCTTTTTACAATGAGAATGGAATCTATTTCACCAAATTACTATATGAATCATGTAAATATTTGAGAAACAGACAATATAATATCATTAGAATGCATTTTCAATTGTAATTTGATAACTTTCAAAAAAGTTTGACCTAAATATTGCTTGAATTCTTAAAACTAATAAAGTCAATAATGATTTAAAAATACAATGAGATTTGGCATATTAACAAGTGGTGGAGATACTCCTGGAATGAATGCAGTAATTCGAGCGGCATTAATAAAATGCAAAAATAAAGGCCATGAGTTAATTGGTATCAAATATGGCTGGAAAGGTCTCCTGGAAAACATTATTATTGAAATACCTGAAAATCTCATAGATGAAGTAAATTTGGGCGGAACCATTCTCGGATCAGCAAGAACTAATCCCATAAAACAAGAAAATTATTTTGATAAAATAAATAAAACAATGTCTTTAAACAACTTGGATGTAATAATAGCGATAGGGGGGGAAGATACACTTGGGGCTGCAAAACAACTATTTGATGAGGGATTTCCTTTAATTGGGGTCCCAAAAACAATCGATAATGATTTAGATGCAACAGATTATACATTCGGTTTCAATACAGCTATTACCATTGTTACTGAAGCTTTTGATCGACTAAAGACTACCGCAAAATCCCATGAAAGAGTAATGGTAGTTGAAATCATGGGACGTCACGCTGGTTGGATGACACTGCATGGGGGTATTGCTGGTGGCGCACACATTATTTTAATTCCTGAATATGAACTTTCAATAAAGACTATATGTAATGTATTGCAAAAACGATTTGATGCCGGTCATAATTGGGCACTTGTGGCTGTTTCCGAGGGTTATGGCTTCCACAAAACGGGGGAGGTTGTAATTGATCAAGAAAAAGATGAATATGGTCATTTTCTTCTTGAAAAACAAGAAGTCGGTGTATCCATCGCTAAAATTATAGAAGAAAAATTAGGAAAGACAACACGAGCCACGGTCTTGGGGCACACACAACGAGGAGGTCCTCCAACTAGTTTTGACAGAGTATTGTGTACTCAACTTGGTTTAAAAGCAATTGAATTAGCAGAAACTAAAAATTTCGGAAAAATGCCTGCACTGGAAGGGACGAAAATTATTACAGTTTCACTAGATAAAGCCGTTTCAAGACTTAAAACAGTGGATTTAGATTCTTGGAAAGTTGCATTGGATATTATGGGGATATAAACACCGATAAAAAACTATACGCAATTTTTCTTTAGTTCAAAAATATGATAAGTTTACCTATTAAAATTGCGAAATTGTTCATTTTTCCAACCCCTCCCCCCCCGCCTATGTTTCTCATGGAACTTTTGGAATATTTAATATTTTTAACATCTACACCCTTTAAGGTCATTTCTCAAACATTTACTAATTCTTTATAGGAAACAATTATTTGATTTTCAAAATCTTCATTTACTTAAGGTAATAGATGAATATATATACTAATGTTTGGTATATTAGTTTAGTAAGAATTACTAAACGAGGACAAAAAATGTTAGATATCAGAGAACTACAAGAACGATTTTCAGTATTAATAGAAAGCAGAACAAATTCAAGAAGCATTGGTGGGTCGAGTAATTTAATTTCCTCATCACCACTCCGAGCTTTAGGAGAAAATTTATTGAACCGATTTGCATACCAATTATCCGATCAAGCAGTAATAGCAGCTCAAAAAGACAATATCGTCGATAATTTACTTGAAAATGTAGTTAGCTCTTTGGCAATTGCTGGTATGATGGGTATTAATTTAGAGGCAGAAATTTCCAATTTACTTAATTTATTAGAATCAGTTTCCGCAGAAGCATCTTAATTAATTATTAAAACAAAATATCCAACTAAACCCTCGTTAGCCATATCCTATTTGAATCGCATATGTTATCTATTTTTTATCAACTTTATATTGGATAATAATCTAATTGAAAAACACTCTTAAACTTAAATTTATATGGAATTTGATGATCTAATTACAGGACTTTTAGACGAACCTGATATTGAGATCAGAAGATATTATCCTGATAAATTAGCCAAGCTTGGTGATTGGAGATCAACTAAGTATTTGGGTTCAATTATGAATGATAATAATGAACCAATGGTTCTTAGAATAGAATGCGCAGAGTCTCTTGGAAAACAAGGAAATCCAGACGCAGTAAATTATTTAAAAATGGTCCAATCCAATGATAATTCTGAATTAAGGAGAACTTCTATATGGTCATTAGGACAGATAGGAACTCCTGAAACAGCTGAAATCGTAATGAATTTGAGATTTGATAAAAATGAGAGTATAAAAAAATGGATAATTAAATCACTAGGGAGAATTGATAATCCAATCTGCTTAGAATATTTAGATATTATTGTTAATCAAAATTTTGATGAGTATCAATCGCACCTTAATCTCATTTTAATATCTGTTACTCATCAACTACGATTTGCAGACGAACAGATTATGACCAAATGGAATAATCGATGTTATAAATACATACAACTATTCAATGATATTAGAATACATCAGGCATGTCTATTACTTCAAAATTATTGCTATGAACATAATTTGCCACCAAGTTTTGATTTTTTTAGAGAATTACTATTAACTATTTCAGAAAACGATAAATTGTTACGACCTATAATTCTAATGAATATAGCTTATACTGGAGAATATAAATTCCTTGAAGATCTAAATTTGGATATTTTTGTAGTTAAGGCATTATCACAATCATCTGAACAATTGAAGTTAATTGAAATTTTAGATCATTCGAATAATTACGAGCCATCCATTATTGAAGTGGTTCTTATAAATTTGAAAGTTAAATATGATTGTTCAGAATTTTTAGATAGCGATAATGAAGATATACAATTCGCAGCGTTGCAATATTATGCTAGGAATGAATCAGAGTTAGAACGAATAATAGGAGCAATAGAGAGGGGAAAACGATTAAATTTTCTTTTAAGTTTACTACGATATTTTCCTATTGAATCATTTGATTTAATTAAAACCAAAGGTCTCAACGGATCCAAGGCTGAGAGACAAACAATACTTAAGGTTTTAAAAAATATTGACTACAAGAAAAACTACAAAGTTATAGAATCAGTTTTGCAACTATTAAATAAAATCTCTTCTAAGGATCGAATTTGGCATATTAGGCGAGACGCACGTGTATTAAAAATAAAAATCATACACTTGACAAATCCAAAATAATAATTCACGTTCTTATCTTTAAACAAAAATAAGCTTCAAAAAATACTATGATAAGCTGTTATTTACAATGAGCATGTAGCTCAGCTGGAAGAGCGATAGCCTCCTAAATCCATAATTTGGAGAAAGCTATAGGCCGAGGGTTCAAATCCCTCCATGCTCGTTTTTATAAACTAAGCACTTTATTAGCTTGAAATATACATGGTTAGAAAAAGTATACTTTTTTGAAGGATAAACAATAACACATGAACTCTTTCGTATTTACAATAAGCTAATCACGGAAATTTATATTCCGTACTTTAAATAGTCAAATCACATAATATTAGAGGTTGCAATCCAAAGATTGCACAAATTTAACTTATTACCTTTGGAAATAAAGGTGTAAGAGGACTAGGTAAGTGTCTACCTGTTGCTTCTTCTACACAGAGGAAGACCGGAAAAGTTAGAAGCGTACCGAAAGACCTTAACGGTTGTCCTACCCTGTTAATTCAGGAATGCTGGTACTCAGTTCACGGACTGAAAATGATCTGCCAGTAGTTAAATATCACGGGAATGCTGTCTTTGTTGATCCCAGCAGGATGAGAAGCAGAAGGAAGCACCGTTCCAATGGAACAAAACCTATTTCAATGGAACCTTTATTGTGTAAAAACAAAAAAGGGAATGTGATGGTGACATCGGATATAGGGTTGCGGAACGTGAATTAATCATTTTCTTTGATTAGAAAATGTATACAAAAAATGATCATATTGATGGATTACTATTGTTTACTTCTATCTATCATCAAAAACAAAATAACAGTCATTCATTCAATTCATTTACCAAATGCAATGGCCGGAGTAGTATAAATTGGACTAAATACGAAGAGCATAATTTCAAAAAAGGCATAATATTTAATATTAATATTGGAACTGAAGTTAATATTCCAGGCCGTCGATGTAAAAAATGTGAAATATTAATCACAGATTGATGGCAATCAAATTTATTAATGTGTTTTTAAATCCAAATGGAAATATTGTACTTGTATTTTATGAGCTTAATTAGGAATAGATCCAATATTCGGTTTTCCCTCATATTATTGTTACTGAGTTTTTCATTTGGATCATTTGCCAATCCAGAACGACAACTGGATAACATAACGCCTTCAATTCATGATAAGATTAATTCTCAGCTTGTTAGTTCTCATGAACTAAGGGAAAATCAACATTTTGAAAATTCAGATCTCTCACCAATAAATTCAACCTCCAGAATGACTTCAATTGTATCATTGAATAGAACTTCGAATCATTTTGTTAATTTAAACAATCTACCCGGAAAACTAGAGTTCAATAATATTAATTCCTATCAGGATTTGTTGGAGATTAATGCTGTTCTCTACCCAAATTTAGTAACCAACAGTATTGGAACTTTGAACAATGATCTTATTGGATCAGATATTCTTAATTTGAATATTAATGATACAATTTATTCAAACTCATTGTCAACCATCATAGATCTGAGTTTGAGAGGAAATGAAATAATAGAATTACGAATTGAAGAATTATTATTTCAATTTAATCAAGAAGATTTTGCATATGCAAATGTTGTCTTTGAGTTTAACAATTTTAATTTGATAATAATCTATAGAAATTCTCAATCTTTCATAGATTTTGGTTTTGCAACAAATTCATCAGATTCAATAAAAATCTTGAACCCACTGTCTGATTTATTGAAAATTGATATCTTCAAATTAACTCAACTGCATAATATCTCAACCCCAAATTCAATAATAGCTCTGAATTGGAACGTTTATTCTGATAAAACTTATGATTTCGATGTTGATTTTACGAAAGTTTCTGTAAATTCTGATTTCAATCCAATAATTAGCATAAATAACGAGCTATTAGATCTGGTAGAAAATCCTTTTTTCATATTGAATCCTTTACAGGAATATACTTTGTCAATTATCAACGAAATTGATTTTATAGAATTTGAATTTACTATTATGTATCAAGAATTAATAATTGTAGATAATCAAATCTATTATGAAACAAGTCTATATTTGAACTCAACAATAGGATTTGAAAATTTCTATGCAAATTCGTTCATCGAAATTTTCCTTCCTCCAAAATTAGAAGTCGTATTTGTTGAATCCAAATATCCAGATTTAAACTATAACAAAAATGTTATTAATTTCACGCTAACAGAACTAAATAATCTATTTTTCATCGCTAAATTTACTATCGAGATCGGTTTTGAATTTAAATCAAATAATCCTCAACAAGGCAACTTCTTTCAAATTTCAGAATTTAATAAAATCCCAATTGGTGGAGAAGTTATCTCTTCAAAAAGTAAAATTGTTCAATTCTATCAGATGGATGATTTTATTGAAACCACAATCCCAAAAAATTGGGAAAAAGGCTCGTTTACTGTTATATTTTGGTTTGAGGACGGAACGTTTCATAAATTTACTGAAAATTTGCGATATCACCCTTCTAAGTTAATTAGTTCCACAAATTATTCAATTGGCATTGCAGAAAGATTAACTGTTTGGATACTTATACAAAATATTACCTCACAATCTAATTTGGAGGCAACAACAATCTATTCTTATTATCAGGATCAATCAAGAAGTATTGAGTCAAATAATGGTTTAATAATCAACCCTGGTGAATTTAATTTTGGAACTCATATTCTTTTGATCAATGCTACAATTTCAGGATTAGTACCAGTAGTATTTGAATTGACATGTGANNTGCTTNNACCNTTNAATNCAT
>MDVR01000040.1:9416-30401 GCA_001940725.1 Candidatus Heimdallarchaeota archaeon LC_2
TNNCNCTGGTNNATTNANNNNTGGAACTCATAATCTTNNNATNAATNNTANAANNTCANNATNNGNANCAGANANNATTNGNNTTNACATNTNATCTGCTNTGACATNNAATGCTNNGNGNNANTTAAATGCNNNTNNCCCTNNTGAATNNAANTTNNGNANTCNTAATNNNTTGANCANTNCNANATTTATTGATGTCTTTTTATATAAAAAAACTTCAATTATTCTTGAAATCTAAAAGAGGAGGAATATTTGATGAGGCTATGTTATTAGGTGCTAAAGGAATTATTTTAGTTATTATACTTTCTGGATTTATAGTTTCGATTCTATCAATTATTACAAATTTCACTGATTTCTTAGAAAAAATATCTAATACAATACCTCAAGAACCCTAACCGAGCCATTCATTCAAGTCCAATTGTCTCATTTCCTTTTTCGAACCATGTAATTCAAGTGATATTTGAATTCTTTCCAATCGATCTTCATGATATATTCCTAGATTATAGTTTTTCACAAGATCTTTACAAATATCAAAATATTTGGAAACACCTCTGGGGGGCACAGTCAAAATGATATTAGATCTTGGGCAATCACTATTTGTACATTTACCTTTAAGTGGGACCCGCCTGTATTTGCTATTACATGTGACACAGCGGACTAGTTGAGAATTAAAAGCTCTTAAATTACCCATAAGATCTGGTAAAACGTGCTTTTCTAAAATCCTTAACGCTATATCATTTTCGTCAACTGCTAATATTAACTCAGCTAGAGTAAGTTGTTCACTCAGTTTATCTCGAATATTTAATTCCGAATTTTTATACCTTGTAAACTTTGGTCCTTCAGATATATTTTTGGTTCCGTGAGTAAACAGGAAACCTTCATATTGTTCAGCTTGCCCTAATTTATCTTCAATTCTTTTGATTTTAGAAGTCAATTTTGAAGGTTTACCTAAATCATTTGCGTATTCGTATAATTCTAATGGATATTGAGTAACACAATCAACGTTGAATGCCTCATCATCAACTTCGTTAGGATTTAGTGTTATCACTAAAACTAGGGGTGTGTCCATTTTCGAACCACGTGTTGTTGGTAGATAATCTTTTGAAAAATTTAATAATCCATCTAGAAGTAAGATTACTCCATCTTCGTCTCCATCACAATTTCTTCTTTTTGCTGCATGCCAATATGGGTGGGCCCAACAAAGTGTTGCCCTGGTGAAACCAATCACTCTCCCTATAACACCTGCGCTTGTATGAGGGGCTAACCCAATGATCAATTTACCTATAATATCTTCCTTATTATTAATATTATAATATCTAGGTTTATTGTAAAGATATTCCAATTCATCATCAATAAATTTGCTTACAGATATCAAATGAGATATACAAGATACATTTGGGATAATATCTTGAACTTTGAGTTCAATTAATTGATCTTCAGTTTGAATACTTTTTCCAAGGTAATCTTTTTCATAACCCAATTCCTTCAATTTATTTACCGATACTCCTATTTCATACGGGTAAAAATGAGTCAAAGGTGCGTCAGTTGCATCGTATCGTATTGTGCCGTCTCTGAAAACGTGCAAGTCATATTTTGCTCGTAGTACTCCTTTTTCAATAATTTCAGCTATTCCGTATGGATTATTCAATTGAGCCTTAAATTTAGCTTCATTTACTGAATTTTGAATCCCCATTTTTGCATAAACACCGTCTAGTAATTCTTCCACTTTTAGGTTAAATGGTTTTAGAAAATTAATTGATGACCCACAATTCTCACATGGTCCCTCTTCCATTAATGTTCTACAATTTCTATTCTTACAAATACCTCTAAGTTTAGTTTTTTCTTTACAATCAATACAATAAACTGAGAATTGTTGTTTTTTACATTTTTCACATATTCTATTTCCCAAATAAACTTCAACAAATGGAATTTCTTTTGCTTTACCAAGTTGTCTTTTTACTTTCTTGGAATTACCCAAAGGGAATAACCCGTTGAGGGCTGGGGTCATTTTCCTTGCCTTTGCCTTTTCAGGCCTACCCATTCTTGCCCCTATGGTTGTACCCATAATTTCTTTAATTTTTACTTCTGATAACAAATTTATTAATTCAACTGAATCTTCAATTTCATTAATTTCAGAAGGGTTTTTCAATAATTGCAATTTTAAGATTTTGAAATAATCAGGACTCAAAATAATCTTATCATCATGGATTTGATGAATTATGCAAGCTTTTTCTAATATTCTTTTAACATTTAAGGGTAATTCGTTGATTTGTGTTTTGTGCATAATTGTTTTGAGTTCGAGGATCTCTTTTACAGTTAAATATTCCCAGAATGGAACATATTTAGGATGTAAAGCAATATCGTATTTTTTAGATATTTTAACGGCGTCTTCGAATGAGATTGAATTCGTGAAATTCTGTAAATCCTCCGGATTGTTCTTTTTGATATTATCACTCAATGAGAAACCATTCTTGATTAAATCTGATAACCACCATTCTTCATTATATCCGGCAGGACAAAGTGTATAATTATTTTGTAAAAATTCGCCAAAACCCACTAATAAATCTCCCATGAATAAAATTTTAGTAATATCATTCAGTAGTTCTTTACCCTGTTCATATGAATTAACTTCTATTACTTCACCATTCTTTAATTTAACAATTGGTGGTTTTATTGTATCTACTGGAACTGTAATCCCACCCTTTCCTGGACGCTCTGTTCGAATATGTGTTCCTGGGGCTAGATAATCATTGACTACCGCCATGGTTGCAGGATGAATACCTAATGCTGCAATACCTGTATTTCGAGCATGGCCGTATCTCAATCTAAATCCTCCTTTTGCTGTCGGTCCTGAAAAAGTTGGTCTCCCCATTAAAGCATCTGATGCAAAACTATAATCTGGTTTAACTGATTTCCTACCCCCTACTGAATTTTCTAAATTTGAATTATTATTGTCTACTTTGTCAGAATATTTTCCTTGAGAGATTTCTTCTAACCAGTCCCATCCTTCAATCTCAAGAGCTTTTATTCTTTTCATAATTTTTTTTGCTCTACCCACTAAGCCATCATTAATAACTAAGCAGGCACCACCTCTGACCTTATTAGTATCCATACTTTCAATATCCCGATATCCTCCAACTTCTTCTTTTTCTGTTGGATCACCAGATATCATTACGGGGATATTTTGCCACGCAAATTTAAGTTCATCATCACTTGTTGGGATTTGTAAATGCATTATTCGATTATACAATCGAACTTCCTCTAAAATTCTGTTAATTTCATCATTTGTTGCTTTATACTTGCCCAGCCCAAGTTCTTTTCTAACCACATCAGCAATGAAAACTGATACACCTTGTGCAGTACCACCAGCGGATCTAATAGGGCCTGAATAAAAAATCACTAAATATTCAGAATTATCTGGATTATTTTTTATTTCTACTCGTCCAATTCCCTCTATCGGTGCCGCAGTTATTCCTTCTGTCTGATAAGAAAGCGCGGTGCGGATTGCTTGCTCTGCTTTGTCTTCTGGAGTTTCATTTTTATTCGAAAAGTTCCCCCTTGCAATTTCTTTTGCAATTTGTAAAACAATTTGATCTTTGTTTAAACCTTCTTCTCCTTCCATTTCTTGCAATCTCTTCGCAACGCCTTTAGGTCCAACTAATCCTTCGGTCCTTGTAGCAACGTCTTGAGCAATAAAAATTTCAACTTCTTTTTTGGGGTCTATTCCCATCTGTCTTGCATTTGTAGCAACTTCCATGGCATGTCTCATATCATCCAATAATCCTTGTTGGTATTGGAATATGTTTTTTGACATTTTGATCTGTGTATTTACTTCGAACTTGGTGTCAAGAGCCACATATGCATTACAATTCTGTAATATTTAATTATCTTAGAACCGGAAGATCAAAAGTTACAAATTATTTATTATTTTAATAAAATAAACGAATCTGAAATAATCCGAATGATATCGAATACGCCAATATACAAAATTGATAAAATTAGTCTATTTCATTTTTTAATTTTTTCGTTTTCTTTAGAGGCTAATTTTTGTTCCATCGATTGATCTAATATTTTCTTTTCAATTTCCATTAATTTATTTTCCTTCGAATCAAGTTTTATCCCGACTTTTTCGAGTTCTTTTGATTTTTGTTTTAACTGAAATTGAACATCAATTAAATCATTTCTAGAAGATCTCAGATTTTCATTTGTTAAGGCAAAAGCCTCAATTTGTTGTTGGGTTGAATCAAATAATTTACCTGCAGATCCTAAAAATTGATTTATATTTTTACTTATTTCTTGATTCTCTTTTGTATTCAAAGATGAATTTTCAATCAGCAATTTTAATGATGATTCAGCTTCTCTCAATTCGAGGATAGTTTGATGTATGTAAGTCGATAACACGTTTAATTTCATCATACCTTCTGATTGTTTGTTTATCTCATTTAATTGATCCGTAATTAGATTGCCTAACCTTTGATATTCTTCTCTTTCTGAATGAATATTTTTAATTTGATCATCCATTGTTTTTGAAATAGAACCAATAGTCTTAACCTGAGAATTGAAGTGGGTAACCGCATTACCTAACATCTCGGTTGTCATTTCATTCAAACTTAGATTGTTTGATGTTTTATCAAGCATCACCGTAAATTTTGAAATTTGACTTGAAAGAATCTCTTTATCAGTATCATATTTGGTTATGTTTTTCTTTAATTCTTCTTCCTTTGCCTTCAAATCGTCTTCAAGTTTGTATAGATAGGTCTTTTCCGATAATAATTCAGTAGTTTCTGTCATCGTTTGCATGATTTGTGTTTGCGCAAGTTTAACTTCATCAAAAATGGATAGGGTATCCGTACTTACTGTTACTAGGTTTGCTTGAATAGTTTTGATTTCGCTTTCTTTTTCCAGCAAAGTATTTTCTAAGATCTTCAGGTTTTGTTCTATTTTATTTACTCGCTGATCTTTTTCTTCAATCGACGTTTCTTTTTCTTTAAGAATAGTTTGAGCGACCAGTAATTTCTCTTTTTCAACATTTAATTTTTCTTGTTGTGAAAATAAATCATCTATTTTGCTGTTAAATAGATCTATCTTATCCTCTAAGACCTTACTTTTCAATTTCATTGATTTTGAAACCTCAGTTAATTTCGAAACTAATATTTCTACTGATGAAAGGGAAGATTTGGATTCCTCAAATAACGATTTTAAATCACTGCCACTTTGAATTATTTGATTTGCATTATTTAAAGTCTCTTCAACTGATTTTTCCCGTAATGTTAAATTTTCAGCTCGTGATTCACTTTCCATTAATTTTTCAAACTTAGTATCAATTTTTCCTGATATCTCAATTATTTGGGACGTCTTAGTATCATATTTATTGATTAAATCGGTTAGTATATTAGAAAACTCGTTATTGAATTTCTCAATTACTTCTTTTGATGAGGATAAATTTGCATTAATTTCAGAAATTTGTGTTAGATAGTGTAAAACAATTTCCGATTTTAAAGGCTTTTTTCCTTCTATATCAATTTTGAAGTTCTTGAGTGAATCAATAATGCTTTGAATTTCCGTTTCATCTATTGCAGGTCTCTCCATTAAATCACTCTATACTATGGTTTAGGACTTATTCTATAAATTTCTAGAATATATTAAATAAGTAGTTGAAATATTGATTTAATGTGATGAATCAAATATTTTCACTTGATTTTAGGGGTTTATATTATGAAAAGTCGTTTTAATACTTTCATCTTTCTCTCAATCAATTTATAATTTAACCCTTTGAAATTACTTTGAATCATTCTCACAGGACATAATATAATTTTAAGAAAATTCTGAATCTTCATCTTATTAATTTTTCATAAATATGTAATAACAATTAGAATGAATCAATTACAAAATTACAAGAGTAAATGTAATGAATGTGGGAAAACTGGTGAAGTTTCCTCAAATGGGTTTGTAGTTTGCACATTTTGTGGAATTACAAAAGAAAGAACCTATTCTGATAATTATCCTGTGTATTCTAATGATTTAAGAAATCAAAAAATCCACAATTCAATAGGCAAAAATGTGAATTTTGTCGGTGCTTTGGGTTCACAAATCGGGTATTCTTCAGGATTTTTGAAAGGAGTAAGAGGTAATGAGTTAAGTTTTAGAACTGTTCTGAGGTATCGTCGGCTGATAAAACATCATCATCAAAGATCTTTCATTGAAGGTAATGCCACACATCTTCGCACTATGATCTCTTTTACTAGAATTGTTAATTTCATGGCTTTGTCAAATAATGTCAAATCGCGTTCATTACATTTGTACTGGAAATATGTTAACTACGGTAAGAAAATTACAAATCATATCTTATTGATTGCTCTATGCCTATTACAATCTGTCAGGGAAACTGCCAATAATACTCCGGTTAGATTTTCAGAGATCATCTCAGCATTTTCAAATAATAATCATCGAGTTACAAATAAAAATATATTAAAATTAGCGCGTGAATTGGGTATTTCATTAGCCCCACTGCGTAGGAAACCGGAAGATTATTTGAATCGTATCGCTAATCACGTTGTAAATCATTTAGAAGTCAAAAATAGATTAACAAAACGAAATTTAAATTCGGATCAATATGAAGCAATGCTTATAATTGTTTCCCGGAAAATATTAGAAAAATTATCAACAAAGGATAGAGGGGGAGTTCAGCCTTATCCATTTGCAGTTTCTATAATATATCTCGCTGATAGAGCTTTCAATAAAGCAGTTAAGAAAAAATCTATTCTAACGCAAAAACTTCTAGCTGATTCAGCTTCATCAGCAGAATTTACAATAAGAGACCATGTTTATCGTTTTTTGGGAAAATTATATAAAAATAATGAGTCTCAAATTCTGGAAGAAGTATCGAATCATTTAGATAATAGAAATTCTAAAAAATAAAAAAGCGCCCTCGCCGGGATTTGAACCCGGGTCGAAGGAGGTCTGCTTTTCAATGACAGTCCCCCATGATGGCCTAACTACACTACAAGGGCTTTAAGGTCATAAATAATTGACCTTATTCGTTAATCGACTAGTAGAGATTTAAAGAATTATGATTCTGCCCCGATTATTATCTTGGATGTACCCTTTGTCCGTGAAAAAATTAATCTTAGGAATTATTATGTTTGGATATACAATAACAGTGAATATTATCATAATTTTTATTATCAATTTATTTAATTCTAGTTTTAATGGAATCAAATCCTATCCTCATCGAAATTAAGGATTTGCAGAACCGACAAAAAATTGTGTTACTATGGACAGGATTATTTTTCAGCCTCTTATTTCTACATATGATTATTGATCCTATACTACATTGGGGGGCAAAATGAATGAAAGAACAGAACTCTGAAACAACTATCTCTGAATTAGATCAGATTATCAAGGCAACAATATTTACTTCTAAAGAAAATATAATTTCACTTATAATTATATTGCCAACTTTATTGTTTCATTTAATTTTTACTTCAATCTTACATTTGGGATAATTAAAATGAAGTTGTTAAAATCCGTTCCTTATTTATTTTCTTTGATGCTCATAATAAATTTTGAATCGGTGAATGCTCATACTAACGATAGTGGTTTATTAGTAGTTAATTTTGTTGAATTCATTATGATCAATATTTTTATATTGATTCTATGTCTGGGGTTAGTATATTTAATTGATCAATTCCAAATAAATAAGAAATTAATTTCAGTTAGAAAATTAATCTTGATAGTCGTGGTAACTTTAGTTGTTAACGCAATTATTGCAATTAATACTTACATGGAGATAAAATAAATGGAAGATAAAAATGATGAAATTATTACAATTAGTAAAAAAGAGTATGAGGCAATTAAAAAGGAACTGTTAGCTTTCTCAGATTATCAACGTTTGTCATCTTTATTAATTTGGATAGGAATTGCAATGGTGATTTTGCATATTGCCGCTGATGTGTTCTTCCATATTGTTTAATTTTACAAATCATTTTCAGTGAAAGGATCAATACCGGATTTACTTGCATCTGGTAAGGGCATTAATATTAATAATACAAACCAGGCAATCATAAATTGTAATGTATCGACCACAGGAAATTTTCTATCTGCTAATTCTCTTAATATTAGAAACCCGGTCAGTATAAGAAATAGATGCATATAAAATCTAGCAATCCGAGGTTCATTTATAAAATTAAGGAATTCTTCTAGCGGAACTTTAAGAAATGTATTCTCTTTCAATATCCTTTGTATTGCCGTATTCGAAAAAATCAATAGAACCATAAAAAAAACCATAAGTAATAAAATATAAAATAGTTCTTGAAAGTTAATCTTTATCCAATCAAGAATAATACTTTCAGAATAATCTCCATTGGTTCCTTCTAGCTTGAGCAGAATTTTGATTACAGCTAATCCATAAAAAAAAATCCCAAATATACCAAATACTAAAACAAAATCTGGATTGACATGATTTGGTAGCCATCTAAATTTACGTTTCAAATAATCAAGTATAGGTTCTGAGCTGTCTTCATTATCAATTGAAGTTGAAGCCATTATTTCTTTTATCAACTTATGTTTTTTATCCTTTGTAATAATTCCGTCGTTAAATGAACTAGCATTAATTTAGAATTATCATTTTGAAAATTGTTCATTAAAATCTAAATGCTAAATTGATAATCCAATTAGAGCGGTTGTCAATAACAGTATGAGCCGGATAGTCATTGTAGTTTGATATTTAGGGTGAGTTATCTCTAGATCATAGAAATAAAATGATAATATTGAGATTATACCTAACAATATTTTAAATATCAAAAATGGATGTAATGGTAATTCTATTCTTAATACACCAGTTACGAATGAGAACAATAATGCTATTTTTGTTATTATCATCAATGTGGACTTTGTCTTTGTTGCAAATTCTAAATCTTTTGATTCGGTAAATATTTGAGGAATTATTAATAAAACCAATACTGGGATAATTCCAATTACAAATGCAATCCTGTGAAAAATTTGTAAATATAATTCATTCATTGATAATTAGAATGTATGATGGTATCTCAAATTAATTGTCATAAGTACAATGAAAAGCCATAGATTTATTTGTTAAATAACGTTAAATTAAAAACTGAAAATTAATGATGAGGTTTTATCCTTATTTTAGGATCATTGGGCCACTAGCTCAGCTTGGTTAGAGCGTTCGGCTGATAACCGGAAGGTCTGGAGTTCAAATCTCCGGTGGCCCATTACTTTTGTATCGAATATTTTATTCAATAGATACCGTTTATTTACTCACCGAAAGATTGGTAGAAGACAAATCAATAAATTTCAAGCCCATCTTGAATCCCAAAAAGCCACAAATCTCTTTTTTAAATCTGGCAATCGATTTCTTTTTTTAATTCCATTCAAATCCTTAAATATGAATGAACAATCAGATATGCAAAAATTATATGCAAAATTGCTAGATAAAGCTCTTGAAGACGGAATAATCACTGAAGAAGAGCAAGCTATTCTAGATGATGTAAAAATGAATATTGGTGATTATGAAAAACTCCTTTCTGAGGCTCTTGAAGATGAAATTATTACAGAGAAAGAAGCTAAAGATTTAAGGAATTCAAGAGCAAAAATGTTAGATATGGCTTGGTTAACAGCAGATAAAGATGCAGAGATAGATCCTGATGAGGCAGGACTTTTGAATTTAATGTTAAATTTACTAAAGAAAATTGAAATGGATAAATAATCACAAACTAAATCAAAGTTATTTTATACAAATTCATTAGAATAAACGGAAGATTAAAACAAATCAAATCATCAATAATGACAGGAGCCATTATTTCAGTATGCTACCGGAAGAAGATTTTTGGATGAGATTGGCAATTGAAGCTGACGAAATGAAACGAGAACAGCCAAGTTTTGAACCAGTTGATGGGGATGTTACTCGCTGGAAAGGTTTCATTATTGGAACAAATATTTACGATGGTGGAGTTTTTGTATTTGAAATAAAAATTCCTAGAGAATATCCTTTCAAACCCCCTATTGTAAAAACTAAGACAAAAATATGGCATCCTAATTTCTTCAATGATAAGGTGTGTGTCGGGATATTGGGTAAACATTGGGCCCCAGCAAATAATTTGGTTGATATTGTTGAATCTTTACGATTTCTTTTGTCTAACCCAAATCCAGATGACCCCCTTCATTCATCGGCAGCTAACATGATGAAAACTAATTCTGAGGCATTTGGTGGTAGAGCAAAAGAATGGGTAGAACTTTATGCTGGATGGGATCAATCAAGTTTATTTTAATTTTATAAATCAATAGGATAGCGTAATATTGCTCCAATACCTGTGAAAGAGTTTAATAAGATTTGTCCATCTTCGTGTTGGATCGATATCACTTCGATTTCTGCACCTGTGTCAATTGCTAATTTTTCAAATTCATCTATTAATTCCCAATCTTCAATAATGGACAAAGTTCCATTTGACTTACATTGGGGGCAGGAAGTATCTACAAGCTTTACTGCTAATTCTTTTTGGTTAATATAAGAGGTTGACTCTATGAATTGTTTATTACATTTAGAACATTCAATTTTTGACTGTATTTTTTCTATTCCATCACTGAATAGTATAATTTCAACAGCTGAAGCTTTCAGTGCCTTTCTAATGTGTTTTTCACCATAGATTGCTTTACCCGAATCCTTACCTAATTCACCGAGGAATTGTTGTACTAACTTTTTTTCTTTGATAAGGGCATATTGTTCTAAATCATCTTCAGCACGCATTAATAGCTCTCGAATTCCAATTTCTCCTGTATAACCCACATCGTATACTTTGAAGATTTTTTCTTTAAGACGATAATCAAGGCTGGGATGCTCAAGAAATTCATCCTTACTCATAGCTGGCCCTCCTACAACTAATGCTGAAATTGGATTATCTTCTAAAAAAATATGATTCGCTTTTACAGCCATTTTAGAGTAAAATTCTCTTGCTAATATCTCAATACCTCGCTCAATTCTACCTGCAGACTGTCCACCTCTACTATGCTTACCAGGAACAAAGCTATTGACATCATCAATTAGATTTAAACTACTGCCTTTAATTGTCGCGAATGATGCCCCACCTCTATCAATTACGATGATTCCCAATTGATCTTTGGTTTCTAACATTGATTTTAAGTGATCTACATGAAATTGACTATCACAAATATAACTTTTGATAGTAACTTTTTCTGGAGGTTCGATAGCAAAATATTCAACTTTCTGAGCAGATTCAGTAATGCCAGAAAATATTGCTAGTCCATTTTCTCCATTTTTCAAATATTGCATTCTAGATAAAATACTTCTTAAAGCGTCAGCAACGGCTTTCCCTGTCTTTCGATCTTTAATATTAGTAGTTGTACCAAGCTCATCACGTAGTAATGCTGTTGTATCCGAGAGTTGGGTACCTGGCGGAATATATAAAGTTACTAAGTTTGTACTCAAATTGAAACTTTTTTTTCTCTCTAGTTTTCTAATACTTTTTTTCAGATGGTATAACTCTAGAGAACTTCTTTTCTTTTCAGACAAACTGTATTCCTCTTTCTTGTTATTGCATTTTATACTTAAAGTGAGTTGAGATATATTACAATAATTATTTCTTAATTCTTAAACTTGAGATAATAAAATGAATATAACAAAATTAGAATAAAATATCGTTTTTTTATCAAGATATTGGGGTCATTTCCAATTATTTATTTTAGTTTTGAAATACAATAAAATTAAGAGGAAAATTAAATTGAGAAAGAAAACTGTAGAAACATGTGAAATGTGTAGCTCCGAGGTGTATAATCCTGTTACTATAAAAGTTGAAGGTGCCCTACTCAATGTTTGTTCAAATTGTATCAGTTTTGGCAATATCGTTGAAAAACCCAGAGCTGCAGGTAGTAGATCTTCCCAGTCATCTGGTAGATTTCCAGTAAAAAGTGGTATGAGATCCTCATCAAGATTAAAATTCAAACCAAAAATAAATACTGATGATAAGGAACTCACAAGTGATTTTGCTGATATTATAAGATCTGCCAGAATGAAGCGAAAAATTACTCATGATCAATTGGCTTCAAAAACGGGTCTAAGTATTCCATTTATCAAATCAATGGAAGCTGGAAAAGTGAGACCTACTGATAGCGCTGCAAAGAAATTAGAACGGGAACTCAAAGTCTCACTGTTGATTACTCCTGATTTGGAATTAGAATATGCACAAAAATCTAGGTCAAAAGCAACTACACTTGGTGATATTGCGGTTATTAAAAAATTTGAATATGATGAAAATTAAAAATTACAATTGAAATTTAACAAAACTAAAGGAACTTTCCGCTTCTAGTTGATTTACTATTACCCATCTTAATATTCATTTTTGCATTTGAATTTTGTTCATATAATTTATCAGACCCTAGTAATTGAAACAAGAAAATAGAAAGAGCAGCCACCTCACTGTGGGGTTGCCAACCAATCGCAGTATTAAAATCAGATAATGAATAAATATATCGAGGAACTTTAGCCCCACCTACTATTAATAAGATATTTTCATTTGGATATTTTTTTAATGTTTGAATTGTGTCTTGGTGATTTTCTCCGTACATGGTAAGATGTATTTTAATTCCATCCCAGCTTTTAATAATTTGTTGAGGTTTATCATTAAATGAAATTTTAAATTTTCCTCCCCATCTAGAAACAATATCAGTTATAGTCTCCTCCAAGCTCAAATCAAAATCACCCGAATAATAAAAATCAGATGCTCCAAGTGATCTTGCGCTTAAAGCTACATGGGTGGTCATTCTCTTATCACGATACTGTCTATGATCTAGTCGTAATACACTTACTTTCATTTGATAATTGTTCCATTATTATTCCCATTTATGGTTTCCAATAGAAGATTAGGTATCCTGCCATCAAGAAAAACTAGTTTAATTTCAGATCGTTGAACTATACTAAGCCCCACTATATCAAACAGCGCATATTTTCCGGGGCTTTGTTCATTTTGTTTGATAATTTCAGCAAAGTCGTCATATGATATTTTTTCTAAAGGAATAGCATCTTCGAATTTTGCTGGGTCTTTATCGAATACATGTGTAATATTGGATAAATTAAATAAAAAATCGGCTTGAATATATTCCGCAAATATTGCTGCTACTGCATTAGTAGATTGTCCCGGTTGAAAACCTCCAACTATAACAAGTGGATTCGAATTTACTATTGAAATAAGTTCTTGATAATCTTTTGGAGGATGAGGATACGCCTCTGGAAGGCCAGAAATTAACAATCTGGCATTTTGTCTTGCAGCTTCAATACCAATAAAATCTTGATAACTATCATTTGCCCCCAATTCTCCTGCCACTTTTGCAAAATCACGGGCAGGTTTTCCTCCACCT
Organism: Candidatus Heimdallarchaeota archaeon LC_2; assembly: GCA_001940725.1. The sequence continues at coordinate 22,806 of MDVR01000040.1, forward strand.
ACAACAACTCCAATTTGATGTCCTTCTTGATTTAATTTTCTTATAAGATCAATCCATTCCTTTATCAAGTTGACATTAATCTGATTATCATTAAAGAGAATACTTCCACCTATTTTTAATATAAGTTTCACTGGTTGTTACCTAAATGATATTATTATTCCTTCTTAAAAATTCTTACTGAATAGTGCAGATTAAAAAAGACTAGCAAGTGTAATTTTGGAGGTTTGTATTGATTTGAGTCAAAAAAAATTGAATGAAATTTCAAAATTAATCAAAGTATTTAGATTTCTTTTTAGCCTTGTAATACATCATAATAAACATGGAAATTCAAGTAGTTTCAGCAATTGGCGGTGGGGCACCAATAAAAGTCAATTTAGAACCCCAAGATTCTGTCGGAAAATTAAAATCATTAGTCGCGAAAGAAAGAAGAATCCCAGCATCTACAGTAATGATTGTCTTTCGAGGTCACAAACTGGATGAAGCAGAATCTCTAAAGGCTGTTGGAATGGGTGATGGAGATAAATGTTACTTAATAATTAGAACCGAAGGCGGCATTAACTAATTATCTTGGCTTCCAAAATGAATAATGAATCACGCTATCATAGGCAATCATTAATCCCTGATTGGGATCAGCAAAAGTTAAAGAATGCCAAAGTAATCATTTTAGGCATTGGTGCTCTTGGGAGTTATGTAGCTACTAATTTAACATTAGCTGGGGTAGGGAGCCTGATTCTTGTTGATTTCGATACAATTGAAACAAGTAATCTCAATAGACAATTATTATTTGTTAATGATGATGTGGGAAAAAATAAAGCTGAAATTGCAGCACAAAAGTTGAAAAAATTAAATGAGGATATTGATATTATTCCTTTTGGTAAATCAATGGAGGAGCTACCAAACTCTCTTATTTCAGGTACGTCTCTCCTATTATCGTGTCTAGATACATTTCCTGGTAGAAGATGGGCGAATTCTTTAGCAATTCGTGAAAAAGTTCCAATGATTACTGGTGGTATGTATGCTTTTATTGGTCAGATTCAGACTATTATTCCATATAAGACTCCGTGTTTTGAATGTCAGCCTTTAATTCCTGAAGAAAAACTTGCTCAGGCTTGTTCACCATTAGGTGAAAAACGAAAAGAATTACGAGAGGAAAAAGAAGAACCCTCATTACCTGCTGTTTCTACAGTTTCCTCAATTATCGGTGGTTTGATGTCACAAGAATGTCTCAAATTATTACTTGAAATTGGGGTGCCTCTTAACAATTATATGGTATACGATGGGTTAAATAATAATTATACAACTATAGAATTATCCAAGAATAAAAATTGTCCAATTTGTGGTGATAATTATAAACTTAAATCCGCTATCCTATTGATCTTCAAAGATGATAATCTAACAAGTGTCAAGAACAGAATTGCTTATGCCTTTGGATTAGCAGATCCAAAATTAATGATAAAAGGAAAATTCCTTTCAGACGATCATAAAATAAATTGGGACAACAAAACCATAATTTTCGTCTTGGATGATAGATTAGCATTACCTCTTTCATTAAAAGTAAAATTTGAAAAAATTTCTAAAGGTTAAATTGTAAATTTAGGTCACAACAGTCATAAATAATAGATAGGGGAAACCAGCTACAATTACACCTTCAACATACGATAATCGAGTAACACGACTTATTCCAATAATTGCTAACCCTGCTGCCCAAATCCATGAAAGGATGATGATAAAATTAGCTACCGCTCCAATACCATCCTTAGATACGGTTATAAGTGCTTCTTCAATCGATGCATAAGAATCTGGATCCGAAACAGTCTCCGATGGACTCAATAATCTCAATATCCATGCTAGTGTCCATCCATAGAGGACTGGAAGCATTGAATAACCTATCACCGATCGAATTTTTTCTTTATCACCAGTTCCACCAAATGTTTTTGAAAGAAATCCGATAAACCTTGTTCCGGTTCTCCAAACAAAATTGAAAATAATAAATAAAAATATTGGTTGGATTAGTAAGAAAGTAAGTGCAATAACAGTTGTTACCTTTATACCTATATTATAACGAGCATACAGAATTATCTCTAAATTTTCATCATTAAACGCTAAACCATCAAGCTTGGAGAAAACAGCCAACATATTCAAGGTCATTGCAACCCCTATGAAGTAAAATATATATCGGGGACCTTTCAAATCAGGGATTAATGAAATTTCTTTGAATGTATTGAAAGGATCTAGAGTCACCCTTTTCATTCTTCCAAATGCTTCATTTCGTCCGACAACAATTCCTGATCTTCTAATGTGTTCCGCTGTAAGATCAAATCCACACCATACACAAACTACATATTCTATAGGGACCAATTCACCGCAAGATGAGCAAGTTTGCATATTCTCAGACATAATTATCTCTTTATTTTAAATTTAATCTTTCTTATTAAAATCAGTTGACGACAAAGTGATCAAGTGAATGATTATTGCCCTAAATGAATATTTTGTCATAATGGTAGGAATTTAATTATATTGTATGGATGTAACAAAAGATAAGGAAATTAACTCTTAATTATTGTACTTTAACACCAGGTTCGATATCTCTATCTGGCTGTAAAAGAGAAATTCCTCTCTCATCTTCTGCTGCTAATATCATTCCTTCAGACATTATTCCTCTCAATTTTCGTGGTTTCAAATTATCCACAATTATTACTTGCCGACCAATTAATACTTTTGGATCATACGTTGAGGCAATTCCAGCACAGATAATCCTGTCGTTTCTGGTTCCATCATCAACAGTTAAAATAAGTAATTTATCCGCTTTAGGATGTTTTTTAACATTTAATACCTTGACTGTAATTAGATTAAGTTTGGCAAAATCTTCATATTCAACTGTATTTGACTTTTCTTGTTTCACTTTTTTCTCTTCAATTTTCTTCGAGCTTTTGTTAGATATTGAAGCGCTTCCATATCTTTTTTGGAGATTTGCTATTTCTTTATTGCTTATTTTTGTATAAAGATTCTTTGTTAGAGGTTGTATTTGTGTCCCAACAAGTGTATCCCAATCATTAATCTCATCCCACTTAGTTGTATGTACCTCTGATTTATCATAACCTAGTACTTCGAAAATTTTCTCAGCGGAATTTGGTGCGAAGGGTGCAAAAAGAATTGCACTAATCCTCAGTGCATGTGCAGTAGTGCCGATAACTGTTGCGGTTTTATCAATTTCCTGGTCGGCAGACTTCCAAGGTTCACTTTGTTGAAAGTATCGATTGCAGTCCTGCCAAAATTTTCTCAAAGCTTTTAGAGGTTTTTGAAACTCAATTTGATCAAAGGTTGTCTTATATTCAGTAAGTAAATCACTGCAATTCTTAATCAATTGTTTTTCAAGTTCTCCTTTTTTATATTCAGGAATAACATTCGCAAAATGTTTACTGCAAAATGTAGTAAATCGATTTATTAGATTTCCAAGCAAATTATTTAAATCATTATTAACTGCAGATTGAAAACCATTCCATTGAAAATCGGTGTCTTGTCTTTCTGGTGCAATTAATAATAAATAGTATCTCCAGTAATCAGCTGGATATAATTTCAAAGCCTCATCTGTGAAAATCCCTCTGTTTAAACTTGTTGAGAATTTTCCACCTTCATAAGTTAGCCATTGGAATCCTTTCAAAGAATGAACTAATTGATATCCAAGATCTGCACCAATTATTGATGCTGGGAATGTAACACTATGAAATGGTACATTATCTTTTGCCATGAATTGAATTAATTTGGTTTTTGGTGATTTCCAATAATAAGAAAATTTTTTAGATTTTTTATTTAGTTTTGCCCATTTTTTGGTCATAGAGATGTATCCAATTGGTGCATCGAACCAAACATAAAATTTTACATCATCATAACCTTCTAATGGGACATCAATTCCCCATTCAAGATTTCTTGTAATTGCTCTCGCTTTCAATCCCTCTTTCAACCATTTTTTAGCAATTGAAAGTGCTACAAGTGGCCAATGACCTTGTTTTTCAATCCATTCCTCAACTTTTGGTTGTAATTTTGGTAAATCAATATAAAGATGTCTTACTTCTCTAAATTCAATATTAGTTCCACCAGAAATTGCAGATTTTGGACTTATCAATTCAATTGGATCTAATAGCTTAGTGCAATTTTCACATTGATCTCCCCTAGCCCTTTCATATTTGCAATGAGGACAAGTTCCAATCACATACCGATCTGGTAAATACCTACTATCATCTAGTGAGTAAAGTTGAGTACTAGTTCTTTCATCGATGAAACCGTTCTTGTAAAGCCCCATGAATATTTCTTGAGTTATTTTATGGTTTTCACTATCTGAAGTTCTTCCAAAATAATCAAAGTTTAAATTAAAATCATCATATATTTGTTTTTGAATTTCATACATTTCTTCACAATATTCTTCTACAGGTTTTCCAGCTTCTTGAGCTGAAAGCTCAGCTGGGGTGCCATGATCATCTGTCCCACAAATGTAAATTACATCCTTGTCTTGTAATTTTAGATATCTTGTATAGACATCTGCGGGAAGAAGTGATCCAATAAGATTTCCTAAATGTTTCACACCATTGATATATGGTAATGCTGATGTTATTATGTATCGTTCACTCAATATAGCCACCTCTATGTTTTGTACTTAATTGAATTACACTACAGAAATTTGAAATTGTTATCGAATTGAATAGATTTAGTTTTATTTTGATTTCAAAAATTGTAGAATTAAAATTAGAGGGATATTGATAAATGAATTTGACATAAATAGTCTCCTGCTGTGGGTACCATTTCATATTCACCTTTGTTGATAATGAATTCCTCCATAATTATTTTTAATATTGTATAACTTAAATGTTTTGTTTTCTTAAGGTATTTATCCTCCCCCCGTCGGTGGAAGGATTGTCAACTCATCATCCGCTTTAATTATCCTAGTCAAAGATTCAACTGTTTGGCCATTTAAAACAAATACAAGAGTTTCATTTATCTTGTTTTTATAATAAAATATATTTTTTAGATCTGGAAATTTACAAGCTAATACATTGATTATTTCTAAAACAGACAAATTTTTCTCAAATTTATATAATATCCTAGGTGATCCCACAATTTCCCTCATCATTGCAAAAAATCGAATACTTACAGTAATTTTATTCATCTAATCCTTGTCACTATTTCCTGAATCAAATATTTTAGTAAAACTTTGATAAAGCTTGGAATCTTTTGAAAATGGATGTAGACTTAATTCTAATGGAAACATATGTAGAGCGATTGCGATTTCATGAACATTACGAATTATAGGAAATGGTAGCTCTTTAAATTCGCTTACACCTAATACCTGTCCCATTCTATTGTTTCTGTAGTTTGAATTGACTTCGGGTCGTTTATATAAATCATAACTATGTAATTGATCAAATACTGATTTTTCTATATTTGGATTTATATCATTTTCAATGAAATCTTCAAGTTGTTTTGTAAGATCAATATAACCAAATATTAGGTCATCCTCCAACATACCTGATAACGCCGAGGGTCCCGATGAATGAGAAGAGATTTTGTTGAGGGATAATTCAATATCAATAACAATTTCTTTAATATTTTTTATATTTAATAATTCTTGAAAATTCCAATCTTTTATTAATTGATTGAAACGATTACTGATATCATTTCGATCTTTAGCACCCTGACCGGATCCAGATTGCCATGTAGCAGATCGTTTGATTTCATCTATAAATAATTCAACAAAATAATGCATATTGAGGTAAGTAAGAAATGCTTTTTGAACTTGATTATTTTCAAAATATGATCGAGCTATTTGAACAAAACAAATCGATATTATAGGTGCAACAACCATTAAGGCCTCACTGTAAAGGGGTTTTGAAAGTTGGAAATACTGTAACCACTCACTCGTAAAATATAATATTATTTCATAACTCTCCAAATCAATATGATCCGTTCGAGTAGAATTATTCATGAAGTAATCCATCATTTGGCTGATTTTTTGAATAATTTGAGTCTCAAATGTGGCTGAAAGAATAATTGATGAAGAATGTAAGATTTCGTTTTCAATTTCAATTAGTATACTCTGAAATTGATATGTTTTGTAAAATAACGAAAAATCTAAATCAAATACTATAGCTACCTCCTCGCTATACAATTCCTTCGCAATTAATTTACCTAATTCGATGAATTTCTTTTTATCTTCAGTCATTTGATTATCAAGTTTTAAATAAAATTTGATTGAATTAAAGGTAGTTAATAATAAATCATCACGACAATTTTTCAATTCTTTTATTAGCATCAATTTAGTAAAGTACTTTTGTAAACTTTTTTCAGATCTGAAATCCAAATTAAATCGATCCAGAAGATAAAAATTCATCGTATCTAATATGTCAATCGATAATAATTCCACAAGTTCATACAATTCATTTTTAGCAGTTCCTTGTGGAAATTCTAAATAGTGTTCAAATAATATATCCACTAATTTTGAATATCCCTCTATGATGAAAGTAAATATGACCGGATCCATATTCTGTTTCTGTAATAATTTAAGCCAGTCTTTCAGATGTAAATTGGGTGGATTTATGAAATTGGCAATTAATCTAGCAAGTAATCTTCTTCTAGTTATAAAGTCAGAACTTGATTTAAACACATGGCTAGCAATGATTGAATATCCTGCACCAAAAATATATGTCAAAGATAGTACTTCAATATCATCTAATAACTCTACTTCACGCCAGATCTTAGATAAGATCTGGCGTGAAGTAGAGTTATTAGATGATATTGAAGTACTATCTTTGACATATATTTTTGGTGCAGGATATTCAATCATTGCTAGCCATGTGTTTAAATCAAGTTCTGACTTTATAACTAGAAGAAGATTACTTGCTAGATTAATTGCCAATTTCATAAATCCACCCAATTTACATCTGAAAGACTGGCTTAAATTATTACAGAAACAGAATATGGATCCGGTCATATTTACTTTCATTGGATCCGACAGTGGGAAATTAAACCTCATAAGTAGTATACTCTATTGTAAATCCGGTACTTAAATCAGGCAAGTCTAATACTGCATTTTTCTGCATACAAAAATAGGTCTGGTGACAAGTATAGAGTGTTTCCCGAACTTTCAACCATTAGAACAATGCTTTTACCCAAATTCACCTTACCTGATTTAAGTACCGGATTTACAATAGAGTATACTACTTATGAGGTTTAATTTCCCACTGTCGGATCCAATGAAAGTAAATATGACCGGATCCATATTCTGTTTCTGTAATAATTTAAGCCAGTCTTTCAGATGTAAATTGGGTGGATTTATGAAATTGGCAATTAATCTAGCAAGTAATCTTCTTCTAGTTATAAAGTCAGAACTTGATTTAAACACATGGCTAGCAATGATTGAATATCCTGCACCAAAAATATATGTCAAAGATAGTACTTCAATATCATCTAATAACTCTACTTCACGCCAGATCTTATCTAAGATCTGGCGTGAAGTAGAGTTATTAGATGATATTGAAGTACTATCTTTGACATATATTTTTGGTGCAGGATATTCAATCATTGCTAGCCATGTGTTTAAATCAA
>MDVR01000041.1 GCA_001940725.1 Candidatus Heimdallarchaeota archaeon LC_2
AGTCTGACTATTTTAGATCTACTCATTCCTTTGCCTTTGAGATTTTTCTGATTATAACTAAAGTGACAATTGAAAGAAAAACATAAGAAGAATTAATATCTAAAGGACTTTCATCACCATCTCCTTCATTTGTGCTGGTCTCTAGCAATTCGGGGTTAATATAGACCCAAGTACCCCCAGTTCCCTCATTTCCAAGCTCATCAAATATTTTTAATGTCCATGTAGTGTTACTGTATGTAACAGGAACTTCAAATTTCCAAACCGATAGCTCCTCAAATCCTCCTGAGAATAGAGTTTGGTTTTGATATAATTCATATTTCTCAAAATGATTTTCAGTAACTGTAAATTCTATTGTGGACACATTTGCAATTTCTTGGAGTATTTTACCTAATGTCGATGATACAATCGGTGCCCCATTGTCAATTATATCATTATATTCAATCATATAGAGCCACCATTGGATATGAAAATCATCATTTTCCGTAATTATTAATTGAGCATCGACTCTCAATCCAGAGGATTTTTCAACGTGTTCAAAATATGAATATGTATCAAAAGTAGAAGGGGAATCTGCGTCTTGAAGTCGCCAAACGTCATAATCATCTATTTCTGCTTCATTCAAAACGATTAAATCTGTTGCTGAAATTGGATTATCACCTATTTCCCATTCGCCGGATCCAGGTCTAAAGAAATTTGTCTCTTCACCATTTTGAAGGTAATCCGATCTCGTAGATGTTGAAGAGTAAACACCGCTTGAAGAGTAGTAGGAAGTAACACCAAACCATTCAGCATTAAATGGGGTTTGAACAAAAGATGCAACTGCTGTCTCCTTCTCAACAAGATATTCCAGTTCAAAACTTGGTTTAGTTGAGTTATCAGAATTAATTTTATCATTGTTGGCATCGTAGTAGCTAAAACCAAATTTGTCAGGGAAATAAGTCTGTCCACTTCTTTCTTGATATGCTGAGACTTCATCTAAAGTATAAATGATATTAACTCTCCATAAACTACTCGAAGCACTTTCTAGTTTTACTTCTATTATTATGAAATACAAAATTTGCCATTCAATGTCGAAAGGATCAGTTCCAGCATAACTAATGTATTCTTCATTAAGTTCCATGGTGTAGCTTCCTTCCGCTAAAGTTGATTTAACCTCTGTGATCTCCTGACCCAATGTTGTTAAATGGTTTGTAGATGGATTTATTATAACTGCCAATAATAATATTGTTGTGACGAATCGGTATTTTTTCATCGAATGCGAATTTGTTAAAATAAGTTAAATATATCGATGTAATTTGTAATATTCAAATTACATGATATTAATTTGATTAGGAAACTCAATTCTTCAAAACCGTTATTAATAAGCTGTGAGTATTCTCAATCCTTCAATATGTACAATTTAATATCATGAAAATTTCTGATGTCCCAGCCTTTGATTTAAATTGCTGTTGTGATTAATTCAGAATCTGTATTTTGGGTTTATGCAGGAATATATATTGCAATAGTTCGAAAGTATATAGTATAAAGGGCGGTATGCGCTAAAATTTTAAATAACAGTGCAAAAAGTAATGATGCTGTTGGTCCAATGGAACAAAGTGTTCGAGTAATCGAACAGCCCTCATTTTTTGACTTCATTGAGTCTGTACCAAGGGTTTATGCAGATTGGTATTACTACTTCACACTAAACCATGTTCTTGATGTCCATCTCAGTTAAATTAAATAATTATTAAAGATCCATGAAAATTAGATTTATTATTAAAGTGGTAATTGTTGTCGTAACCTTTATCATATCCAATTACAACTAGTATAGCTGGATTCTTGATCGAATTTGATTCTTAAGTAAAAATACTATACAGTTATGAGTTAAATTGGACGTGCAGGAGTCAAACACAATTTAATAGTAACGTTTTAAATTGTTATTAATGCTATAAAATCAATATGAAATCAAGAAAGCTTATTTTTTTTATTTTGTTTTCGATAATGATAATTCCAAATTCACATTATCGATCGGTTAGTGCTAATCCGATGCTAAATGCATCAGATACAGTACCACTTAATTTTTCAGAAAACTACCAAACAGACTGGGATTATAACAATTCGTTTCAACCTACCATGCCCAATGTGACGCAATACTTAGATAACGAATTTTCAGATTTCGATCCAGCTGGATCAACAGTCTATACAGAGGATGAACAGGTTCCAGGTTACAATGGTATGTGGTATTTTGTTACAGTTACCATGACTAACCTCTATATCACCAATGATCATGATATTGGAGCTGGAGAGATTTTTATTGAAGGTGGCATAAACAATGCTGATGATCGATATCCTGCTAGCACTGAATATTCAATGAATGATGGTGAAAATCAGGTTTTATCTGATATGATATTTTCCGGTTGGGCTGTTACATTGGGTTTTAACTTAGAAATACGAGAAAGTGATGGAGCACTTGATGATTCTCTTGGTTTCATAAATGGCCACTATGATAATTTGGTGAATGAATCTATTACTCTTTGGACAGATATCAATGAGGCTAGTATAACCTTTGACATCGAGGTTACGCAATCCGATACCGTTTTTCTAGCATCTGAATTACTCGAGATATACAAACCTGAACTCTGGGTGGATGATGAGACTTCATCGACTGAAATGCCAGATTTTGTATTTGGAAGAGTTATTGACGGAATGGATAATGGAATAAATGCACTTGTTCTACAATATTTCTTCTATTGGACGGCAGAATATGCACCTGATCTTATTGGAGGATTTAAAACACACGACCATGATTACGAGGTTTTCATGATATTTTTGGACAAGATTGACCCAATTTTTCCGTACAGATACGTATTCAATAATTGGTTTTACACTGATGTTACAGAAGCACCATCTACTACAATTGCAATTTTCGAAGATACTACTTCCACCGGTGAATTTGTCTATGATGTTGAAATCTCTCCAAGTTTACAGGGATTTCTGGGAACTAATGTATCATTAAATGCTGAAGTTCATGATTTGTCTGAAATTACGGATTGGCAGTATGGTCTTGTATCTTCTGAAAATGCCTTTACATACACACCTAATGGAGTGGTTAGTGTTCATATGACCGTTGAAACAAGTTATCATACCTTTGATTTAGGCCCTGGAGGTACGGAATATGGCTTTGCTTATGCGATCACCCCACTAACTGATGATACTATCATCGAATTATATAGCATAATAGAGGATACTTTTGATGCTGGAGTTCATATCTGGACATATTTCGGGATAGATATCCCAAAGGTTGCACCATTTACTTTTGATGTTACTCAAGTGTTTACTGCCCCTTATGGAATAACAGCATACGCCAATGTCATTGATAATGCTGCTGCAATCACACGAGCTCAAAATGCAAGATTGGACATCGATGTTAGTGGATATATCGGGTTAAATTTTGAAGTCCCAGCCGAGGTAGAAATCACCCATCCAACTCAACTTTCTTACGGAACCAACAGTCTAAGTTTGGCTTTAAAACCAAACATTGACCAAACTGAGATAACTCTGTTTTATGGATTATCGGTCAACATTTCCTATGTATTTTGGTTTATGAGTGGAGAGATTCTGTACGATCAGCAAGGTGAAATAACTATTAACCCTTTCACTGATGAAGTTACCTCCCTTGCGGGGTTACTAGGGTTAGGTGATTTTGAGAGGTCTGATATTGAGATAAATGATTACCTCAGTGCAGGTTTTGTTCTTCATCCAACACTACTTGGACCGATTATTGAAGGGGAGTTGAGTTTAAATCTTCTTGAGGTGATCAAAAATATTTTCAAAGCAAATCCATATGTACGAATTATTATCTTCCTCTTGGAGTTCATAGTAGACGATTTCAGTTTGACGCTTAGTGCAACTTTGGAAGCTGTAATTCGCCATGATATTCAAACAACTTCAATGGGTGTCAGCTTGAGTCAAAGTACATTGACATATTCGGATGAGACACCTCAAACCATCGATGTGATAATTGAGGAGGGAGTTGATCTCAGTCAAGGTGTTGTACTGACAATTCCTGAGGCAGATTATGACCTTGATTTCTATGTTGACTGGTCTCTCGAACTGGGTTTCAAATCACCAATTGACTCTGTAATTCCAGATATTTCTATCCCGATCGGAACCCTACCTTCGTGGACTGCCAATTTGCTGACTTCGACAGGTGGGAGTGTCACAATTCCTGGACCCAGCCCACAAAGTTCGTCATCAACTGAGATTAGTGATACTGGGTCGGAGAGTTCGGATGATGCAGGGGTAAATGGACCAGTTGTTTTCGTAATATTCAGCTATATTGTTGTGACTACAATAATCGTAAGAAAAAAGAAATAGATTTCATAGCCATTTAACAAATAACATATTCTGTCTAAAATAAGTTATTCGATTTTATATTATTTGTGAATTCAATTCATCTATCCATTATATCAAATAAATAAATTTTCGATTTATGGAAAGGTGTTCGAGAACTCGAAAACTTGGATTTTAATGACTTTTAGTATGAGAAAACGGAAAGTCTTAATTATTTTTTCAAGAATAATAAACTGATTATCAGTATGAAACCAAGAGGACACAAAAATCTAAGTATCTAATAATAGTTGAGTCCAAATTAATCCAATTAATTAAAATATATCAGAACACTATTTAAAAACAAATGCAATATTTTAACTAAAGCTTGTCCCAAAATTATAATTTTACACAATGAGCTGGCAAGCTCATTGAATTAATAATTATCAGAAGAAAATAGTTGTACGCTTGGTTTAGCTAGAATCGATCTAGATTAAAAGGTGAGGGCTGAATTTGGCTAGTGCTTCCAACACAAACCATCAACCCACAAGTATTGAGAGAGTTTATTTTAGTAAATGAGGATATTCTTAAGCGCAAATTCCCAGAAAGAAAAAATCAGCTAAAAGTTGGCAGACCAAGAATTGGTCTGCGATGGGTAATTGTAGCAATTGGCGTTTTTGCAAGAATAGATCAGATAGTTTGGAGGGAACTCCCCTGCAAACTTGTTTCATGTAATTTTTTGATTGATGAGGAATATGTTTCTGCAATTCCGAGTAAGTCAAGTTTCCACAGGGTTTGGAATGAGACGAGGATAAGTAATTTTGAGACCTGGATATGTAGATTGGGAAATGAAATTTCCCAATTTGATGATCCTGATCTGGCAGTTGATAGTTCAGGGTTTGAATATCAAATTGGAAGCATTTGGCGATGGGTAAAGTGGAATCGCAAAATGTTGACCAAAACGTCAAAATTATTTCGTAAGATCCACCTTGCGGTAGCTCTGCCAAGCAGAGCCATTGTAGGAATAAAATCCACCAAGAGTTTAGTTCATGATGCAAAGGGATTCGGTTTGCTTTGGCCTAGCCTGTCAAAACGTGCGATTCCTCGAATTAAACGAGTACACGCTGATAAAGCGTATTGGAGTGAAAATATAATTAATTATCTTGATCAAGAAAATATTCAAGCGGTAATTCCATGTAAGTCAAATTCAATAGATCATGGGACCACCAGTCCCATGGATCATCTGGTGAGAACGCAAAGAAACTACCCAGGAATTTACAAAATAAATTACAAAACAAACAGAAGAGCATGTGTAGAGCCTGTATTCGGGAATATTAAGATACGGAAGCCAGTTTTACGTGATCAAAAGATGCACAACAAGGTCAAGACCTTATTGTGCTCATTTCTGTGGTATAACCACAAAATACACATAAAGGGGGTGGTGTCTTAGAAAATTAATTTTGGGACAAGCTTAATTTAATAATAAGTTTTTATTCAATGAATTGATTAAATCTGATTTAATTTACTAGTAGTATAATTGATTATGTTGATAAAATCGAATAGATCTGCACGTGCTTGTAAATCATCGTTGTCATTGAATATTGGTTAACAATTATTTGTTTAAGTTTATTTGCTTTTGATTTTGCGATATCAGGATGTTTCAATATCAATTGAATTTGTTCAACCACACTTTCAGGGGTTAAATCACAGACAAATCCATTTTCATTAGTAATCAATTTTGTTGTTTCACCAACATTCGTTGCAATTACAGGTATTCCATAATTTATCATTTCAAGTAAACTAGTTGAAGAATAATTCTCAATTTTCGATACTGCTAAATACCCCATTGGTCGAACAATTTTAAGGTAGTCTTCAACTTTTGACAATTTTCCGGTAAGTACCATGTTATTTGTAGAATGTATCTTAATTTCATCAAAGAGCCTTCCTTCACCGATCAATGTGAATTTTACTTGTAATTGCAATTTTTTAGACAATCTAGCAGTTTCAAGAACTAAGTGAGGGTTTTTCATATCATCAAATCTTGCGAGATAAATGAAATTGGAACTCTGGCTGAATAAATCTAATTCCGAGATATCGATACAATTTGGAACTTCAATTAATTTACTCCGGGGTAGTTTGTAGGATAATAAATTTTTATAAGTTGACTCTATCTGATAAATAATACAATCAGCTTTTTTGTATAAGAAATATAATCTTCCTTGTTTATCAATCCCATGGCACGTGACTATAATTGGTTTCTTGTAAATCAAACCCAACAATATTGATTGATATCCTCCATAAAATGATGTGTGTCCATGAAAATGAGTTGGCTTCTCTCTAAAAATGATATTAAAGCTTAAAAGAAGACCTAATAGGAACCCAAATTGTCTAAAAGGTGGAATCAGATTTATCAATGGGTTATTAATATAGTATACACCAGAATCAGTATCTGATACATCGTTTGTTGTTCTTTTTTCACATAAAACAATTGATTTTATATTTTTTTGGAGAATTTCTCGTCTTAATTTATCGATATAAATTGGTACTCCGCCTCGATCATTAGGCAAATACCCCATAACAACGAAAGCAATTTTCATTTGTTCAGAAATAAATTCAAAGTAATTGAAATAAAAAGGAATAGTTATGTAAACTTACACTTCTTCACATTTCTTTATTCTTATAATATTCAATAGTGATTTCTAATCCCTCTTTCAATGTTGTTTCACATCCTAAATTGAAATCAACATTTAGCATAGTTGTATCAGGATTAAATCTTAATATCTCACCTAGCCGTTCTTCAATATGCCTTATTGGTAAATCTTTATTGGTTATATACAAAATAGTTTTTGCTAGTTCGTTAATATTTGTTATTGTATTATGTGCAACATTATAGAATCCTGATTTATTAATTTCAAATGCTCTAAGATTAACACTAGCGATGTCTTTAACATAGGTGAAACATCGTGCTTGTTCACCGTCTCCTGTGATAGTAAATTCTCTATCGTATAGGGCATTATTAATGAATATGGGGATGACTCCTCCAGTTTCACCATCATATTGCCGTGGGCCATAAATATTATAGTATCTTAAACCTACAAATTTTTGCCGATACAAAAGATAATATAATTGTAAGTAGTTTTCTGCTGATAGTTTTGAAACACCATAAGGTGATGTTGGATTCTTCGGATGATCCTCATTTTGCGTTTGATTTATAGGTTCTCCATAAACTGACCCCGTAGAAGAATGAATAATAGGTATGTCTAGCGAATGTTTCCTAATGGCTTCTAATATTGCTAATATACCTTCGACATTTGTTCGTAAATCAAGAATAGGGTCAATCATTGATATATTCATGTTTAAAGATGCGAGATTAAAAATTGCATCAATAGTATTATCTTTAAGTAGCTGTAACCAGTTAATATCTTGCACTCTTCTTTCAATTAGAACAAGTCGTTCTTTTATATGGTTCAAATTGTTGTTTTTACCATATTCATATGAATCTATCGCAATGACTTCGTTATCATTTTCTAATAACATTTCACACAAATGTGATCCAATGAAACCACCAGCTCCTGTTACAATCACTTTTTTGTTTTTCATTTTATTTTTCTTAAATAGGAAGATTTTATTCTTTACGATATACATCTACTAGTTCCTAACTAAAAATTCTTTGAAAAGATTTCATCTTCTTTTAATTTTGAAAATATTCATTTATTAAGATAATTTGTTTTATAATTTGTAAATTTTTGAAGAATTTTTAGGGATTAAAACTGAACTTTCTTTCTTTGAGTCGTATAAAACAATTTGATAATCATATTTTGTATGATTTATAATATTCATACCGTCTAATTTTTGTTTCAGTTTAACACTCTTCTTCATTTTCAATCTATCAACTATTTCGCTAATAAATAAGAATTCATGATTTGGATACTGTTGAATTACTTTGTTAAAATTTAATAATTCATCTGATCCAAACCAAAATTTGTCATAGACATGAGTAACCCATATTAGAGGTAAATTAAATTTATGTAATCCAGGTGTTGAGTGTTTAATATCTTCAATTGAACCATACTGAGTTCCACTCCCAAAAATGAAATTACCTGTTTCTTCTTCATTTTCATATTCAAGACCGATTAATGACATTGTTTTAGGGTGATTTGGGTTTAAGCTTTCCATTGCTTGTGAATCACATGATAAAATCATTGATGAAAACATTGACAGAAAATTTTTGTTGACTTTATTTGTCCAGGTATGCGTTGGAGGTGTAAAAACTAAAGGTTTAACTCCAAATATTTTTTCAATTTCTTCATTTGACTCAAAAATTCGTCTTTTTATTTCATCATCTGAAAGTTCGCGATTTTTCACAACGTCAAAAAATTCTTTTTGATACATTGAGTAATTGGATTTAAACTTTATAAACAGAGGATAAAAAAATATATTCCATAATTTTGTAGATACACTTGAATGATTGAATCCATGATTACCAACTTGGAAAATTGTTTTAGATATTCCTTCTTTTAAAACTTGAATTATTTCAGGAAATATATCGCTCGATTTTTTATTCTTCCCGAGCCTAGATAAATAATAAGGGGTGTACATCAAATCAAATTTATTTCCATATTGTTCACCCACTGTTACCAAATGTCTATAGTTTTCTTTTTCCAGGATTTTTAATTTAAGTTTATCAATCCATATAGTTGAAGGTACATCATCAATTCGTATATTTATCATCCACTTTGGGTATTGAATGGAGATGTATTTAAAATCAGATTCAAGTAATATTCGTTCATATAAAGTCAAAAAAAATTCTGCATTTTCTCGTTCCAAATATCCACCTGAATGAATTCCAAAAAAATCATCAATACCCATGAAAATAATATTTTCATACCGTCCAACGACACATTCATCAGCGGGGGTGATCACAATTTTTTTGTCAAATTCTTTAAGAGGGAGAAATTTTGTTTTATAGTCTACTATATAATTTTTTTTCTGATTCTGATTATTGATATAAGTATACCTCTGAGTTTGTATGACAGGTTGATCATTAACACAATTAGTTCCTGTATTAATAATCCAGAGGAGGTCTTTAAATTGATTTAAATAAGGATAATCTTTGCTACTTATTGGAATTAAATAGAAAATTACACCTTTGAGTTCAATTAAATTAATTTCAGCTAACTTTTCTCTAATATAAAAAATATTAATTTCAAGAGAAAGAAATCCTTGATAAACCCATTTGATCCGATCCAATTTTGCCCGAATTTCAAAATGATCTCTGTCTTTTTCTAGAACAACTACATGAATTGAATTGGTAAATTGATTATACGTGTCTCTAAAGTGCATAAAGAATAACCGATCTTCTTTTATATTTGGAAACACTTTAAGAAGATTAATTTTATGTTTAAGGAATATAATTCAGAAATTTGTATTTTCAATTTTTTATAAAATTCCACTAATGAAGATAATTTCATAATATATTTTCAAACGTGTTTAAATTTGAACTTTCGAAAATTAAATCTTCTTAAAAAATGTTTTATGATGTAATAGAACGTTTTCATTTAATTTAAAATGTATACTACATTTATCAGTACAGATTTTGTAGATATTGATCCTTGATCCAAGTTTAACCTTCTCATCACTCTTATCACTCAAGCACATAGAATTTATCGATTTGAAATCTCGGAAAATGAAAAAATCATATATAAATGAGTTAGATAGCCTTTCAAGTTTTTTAATAACTATCCCAATTGGTGTTAAATTATTATTAAGGACTTGAAAGGTTTTATAAGACCATTTGATTTTTTGAAACCTATTTATTTTTATTTGTCTAAAATCATGAGTGAGTGTATCTATACTACTAATTTCAAAAAAATCTTTCCATTGTTGTGATAATATTTTTTTTTCATATTTTTCCCATATTTCACTCTTCTTTGATTTTGTATTTGATAATGTAAATTGCTGATTAGAAACCTCGTTCACATTGATGTTAGTGTTTATAATTCCAGTATAAAAACAAACATCAAATGAACCATCAAAATTAGCACTAATGGTTTTCAATGATGGAATATTGTTAATTGCAACAGTTGTTATTGCATTTTGGATTTTCTGCCGAGACAAAAAATCAAATCCCTCTAAATATAGGTGTTTCGAAATTCCTTGTCCTCGAAATTTATATTTTACATATGTGTTCCACATTCCATATATTTTATCAGATGATCTTTCAATAGATACAATCCCAACTGTTTGATTATTGATGATTAGAATTAAATTAAAAATTCGAATCTCGTTTAACCAACGTGAAAATTTGGAAAGTAGGTTGTTTTTGATTTTAGAATGACCAAAAGGATAATTTCTAAATTCAGATGACAAATTGTCTCTACTATCACTTATTCTTGATTTCATTGAGTTGTTTAATCACTTTATGGAGAAAAAATTATAAGACTATAGGTTGTATGTTAGTGTTTCGTAAAGCTTTTTCAAATTTAAAATGTTGTATTAATCAACTAAATTGCATTTCTTCTTTCAATAAATTTCAGGTCAATGGATATGATCCAAAATATTGTGAATAATGGTATTAAAAGTAAGAATGATTTAACATATTCAACGTTTTCAGTAATTAATAATTTATCGTTTGATAATTTTGAGTTAAAATGATCAGTTATTTTAGCCGCATAGGGCAAGGAGGAATATATTTTAATCCTTATGGGATCTTCAAAAACATTAGTAATTTCTTCTGTAACATTGGAAATTTGATCCCACTCCGCAGTGGTAAAATCATATTCCTTCCAATCTCTATTATATAATATCATTGTCCCATTCAATTCAATATTATAATTCCACAAAATGAAAATCACTTCATCATCGTTCACAACTCCAGTTAATGTAACCACATCACTTTTGGACAAAAATGATTTTAATTGAATTTCCTCTAGATTTATTATAGACGAATTAATTAAGTTATGGGTTCCATTTTTTGGATATTTAATCCAAAGGGACCCTGAATTTCCAAAATTCGTCAGACGTATATCACCATTCATGCTGAATTGATCAAATACTTTGAAACTAGGAAATGATTGTCGTAAATTTTCTTTCAATTCTAAATCATTTAAAAAATCAGATAAATACGTTGTATAGCTAGATAATCCCCCATTTGATTTGAGATTGGAATACCTAAAAATCTGGTCAAACACAATGGAAAAAAACATAGCTCTATCTATCTCATTATACAATTCTTCATTTAATATTCTCATGAAGTGGTTAACAAAAGAAATGCTAGCAACACCATTACTAATTTTACAGGCAACAGGAATATGAGATAGATCAAAAGTTGAAAGATTACCAAAGTAACTGAATTCTAAATTAGTATTTTCTTTAAATGTATTTGAACTACAGAATGTATTGTTCTCACTCATGTTTATATCGGAGAAAATGCCATTAATTGGTTTGTTAAATATTGAAGAAGCTATATTTTGAAAATTGTCATAGTCAGTAACAATATATTCGTTTTTAATTTGTAATTTTTGGAATAGAATTTGATTGATCGGACCTATAAATATCATCGAGTCAATCTCATTTTGCATTCCTAATAGTATTTCTTGATTGATGAATAATGGATTATAAGGTGAATTTCCTATATGTGTATATAAAGTCGAACTTGGTTCAAAATCCCCCAGAATCAAGGGATAATCAAAACCCGTTTTATTGTCAAAAAAATTGCTCTCAAAAAGTGTGAAACGATTGTTTTTATAAGATTCGTCCATTTCTCTTAATAAATTTGGAAACAATCCCCCTTCAGAAATCAAATAATTAGGTACCAAAAATAATCGATTACTTGTAAAATCCAAAGAACTCAAAATGTTAAACATTATATTCCACGAAACAGTGCCGATTAATATTCTAAATTTATAATCACTTATTGTTGTACCTAACCAGCCTTTAGCGGAAAAATATGATGATAGAAGTGGATCAACAATATTAATGTTATCTATATCATAATTTTTGTTTATGTACCCCCAGGTTTCATCATAATACTTGACTTTATCAAATTCATTGCTATAATCAAATGTTATTTGAACTAAAAAACTGCTTGAAATAATTATCAAAATTAAATATATTAATAAGACCCTACTTTTCATTTGGGATCTCTTAAAATACATTGCTCTTAGAAACCTGTGTAGCACAGGGAGCAATAATACCAAAGATATCTCAATAAATCTAGGTATAATAATTAAGAGATTAATCGAACTAAGCAAATATATTGAAAATAAAATGTATAAAAATCCAATTATAAAATTGAGATTAAATTTTATATCACTGTGGAGAATAATTAGAGTATAAAAGAAAATAAATTGTACCAAAATGTAGGTGTTGAAATAATAGTAAAATGAAAGACTCAGATTTAAAATTGAATTTTCAGAGAAAATCAACTTGTATGTTGTGAACAGTAAATTAACACCAAGAAATCCAGTTAACATAAAATTTAAAATTTTGAAATTAGGGGTCTCTCTATTAAGAAAATAGGATGTATTAATTTTTAAAGTGAAGAAAATTATTATTACAAATGATATTATTTGCAACAAATAATTATCTGTAAAAGCTTTTCTAAATGCAATTAATATTGAATCAAATTGAGTACTGTTACTGACACCCGATCCAAAAGCTAAATCGGTAATTAAAAATACTAATATTGAATTTAGAATTATCAATACCAACATTAATTTTTGTCTTATATCTGATGTATTCAAAAGCTTATAAGCGAAAATAGGAATTGAGAATACAAAAAAAGTAGGAGAATGGGTCGCAAATTGAATACCTAATATAACAAAAATATTTACAAATTTCTTGTCAAATAAATAACTCTCTTTCTGATCAAATAATTTAGTTGATAAATATAAACCCAATATTAGTCCGATATTTTTGGGATAAAAAAATATAAAGTTAAAAAATCCTGGTGAATAAAAAGTTCTAGCATCGGTTGAAAGAGCAGTTATCGATAAGGTTTCATTAAGAATTTCGTTCAGAATGATTGCCATGAGCCATCCAAATCCAGATAAATAACCGAAAATTAAAATTGTTATTGAAAGGAAAATACCTTGATCATATTTTGACTGTGAACGGTCGGAGACTGCATCTATGAATAAATAAATTCCTATGATTAGAAACAAATTTAGAAAAGCTGAAAACATCAATATAGATTCAACTTCATTACCTGTTATCTGATACAAAATATAATAGATGATATGAAATTCTGCACCATATGCTAGGTTAAGATTTTCGACTTGGCCGTTTGACGATATAATGTCAATTATAATCAAATTATGTATCCACCCATCTCCAGGTGGAATGACTTCTAATGATATAACTGAAATTAAACAGAAGATTCCAAAACTTACACTAAATATTAACAATTTTCGATTATATATTATTTGATTAAAATTAAAATAGAAAGTTTTCCTGGTGTAATATGATACAGAAACTAAAAATATCCCATGAATAAATATATAAACCTCAAACGAAAATCTTCCAATCAGTAAAAGAGAGATGACCGAATAAATTATTGTAAAGATGAACCAATTGACGAAACTCTCTAGTAGAATATTTTCAAAACAAATTTTTTTCAAACCTTGATTTTCATTTACGAATGTCTCATTCACAGTAGGTTTATTTCCGGTCAAGTATATTGAGAGATAGAAAAATGGGATAATTAGATAAATAAATGTTAGCAATACGAATAAAAATTGCAATAAAATAATGGAATTATAATGCTTATTGAAAATTACGCCAATAAGTAATCCTATTATAAGAATAAACTGTGATCCAAAAAATCCTAAATTCCGCATACAGTTGATTTCCCTTTTTTTTTAAATCATTTATAACCATTCATTTTATAAATTTGAAATGAAATTATAAATTTAATAAAACAGGTAAAATTACAACAGTAATAAATATCTAACAATTCAAATTCATTTTATAAATAATTTTTATATGTAATTCAAAAGGTAACATCTCATACCATAACAATAATCTGCAGTCAAATGTTTTAATAATATTTATGACCTATCAATAAACAAATTACATTTCACAATTAATTAAATGTGATTTGTAATAATGATGTAATGAAATCCTTTTACATGCAGTTTCAAGGTGGAATTAATTCATAAGAAATTTTGATATGAGAAGAAAATGAGTCTAAATAAGAATAAAGATTCTATTGATTTTGGAAAATTAAGAGAAAAAACTAGTAAAATAACCTTATTACAACTATTCATTCATTTCCTAAATTTGTTACGGTCAAGCATAGTCTATCAACATGTCGGCGAGGAGGGGTTCGGAGTAATTGCGATAATCACTGCCTATCAAAGCCTTTCATTGTTTCTTTCTTTTCCTGGAACTCAACTTGTAGTTCCCAGAAAATTAATAATTATGGGCAATGATGAACGAAGTTATATAATCTCGTTTCACTTTATTTGGATACTTATATCGTCATGTTCTTATTTGTTATTGCTATGGAATTACATAATAATAGATAATTCTGAAGGATCTCAAGTCATTAAAGAATTTATTAAATTTGTTATCCCTTTATTATTATTAAGTAATTTGTTAAACCTCTTTCGGTTAGTTCTAAATTCATTGAATAGACAAGTTACAGTTGTGAAAGTAGAATTGGTATCCAAATTTGTTGACGTTTTAGTTTCCGTCCTCTTAGTCAAAAACTATGGTATAACCGCTTTATTAATTGCATTGTTGTGTTCCTTCATTATTGGATTTATCTCATACACCAAGATATCATTAAATTTGTTTAGCATAAAATATACTAAAAATAAAGTCAACTTATTCATTGAGTTATTGAAAGAATCTAAAAAATTTGCTCTTCTAAATTTCTTATTATATGGGTCAAATTTTATTGGAATTTATTTATTAGCTGATTTAACCAACAGCTCAATAGTAGGAGTTTACGCAATCGCAAAACTATTAATTCTACCAATAACTTTTGTCACAAACGCTTTTTTGTCTCTCTTGATTCCAAATTATTCACTTCTGAATAAAGAAAAAAATAATTTACAATTAACTGCAAAAAAAATAATAACCTTTTTTGCAAATAGGGCGCCAATAGTATTTTTAACACTGTTCTTTGTTATGCCATTATTTTTCAAGATTCTTTATCAAGATGTTGATAGTAAAGTGTTTTCAGTATCTTTGATAATGATTCTTATAGCTTTGAATGCTTTCCATGAATTCAATTTAAACTCAGTCGCTATTGTAGAAAGAGCGGACGATTACCTAATTAAAGCACAAATCATTGCTAAAACCGTTTATATCATAAGTTCTTTCATTTTGATACAAAATTTTGGAGTTCATGGTTTGGTTTACACAGAACTAGGAAGTAGTATGATTTACCTAACAATTATGTTTTTGAAGTACCCGTTTATAAAAAAAGAACTTGTTAAAGTATATCTGTTAATAATTGAACTTGTTTTGCTTACATACGGATTGACATATATCATAAGTAATCCTCTACTTTCTATTATCGGAGGATTGATATCATCTATTGCCTATTTATTATTGGACAGGAATTTTCTAATTAATTTGATCCGAAAAAATAATCATCTTAATTAGATGGCTTAATATAACTTATTTTCATTAATAATTCTTCGTCGTAGGAATTTGGATGAAACTGGAATATGTGGTAAAGGAAATTTGACGGTTCATTCACTAATATCGAAACTAAACATTCCACTGAGGTACAAAACCTTGTTTTTCATTAAAATTTTTTGAGAATAGAGGTATCATGAGATTTAATAATTTGGATTTCTTAGTCTGTGCAAATTGTACATACCATCCATTAGAGTTATCTCAGGATAAAGTGGACAGAAATCTTATTTCCTTCAATCTAAAATTCTTGAAATGATTAAATCAGATACAATTTATTGTAGTAAATATAATGAATACATTGACAAAATTGAGATAAAACCTGACTGTGTATCTTATTTTAACTTTGAAATCATTGAAGGCAATCTAAATTGCAATTTGTGTGATTCTAATTTTCCAATATTAAACAAGATTGCAAACTTACTCCCATTGGAGATTTTAAATAGAAGTCGAAATCAAATCCACACTTCTAACAGTGATTCAATAGATACTAAAGTAGAAGAATTACATCATCACAATCAAGAAGCTGATGAATATGAACCTCGTTGTGTAAATCATCAGAGATTTCATCAATTTTATAAAAGAAAATCAAAACATCTTCTCAAATATTTTCCAAAAGTCCAAAATTTCAAAGTACTAGATACTGGATGTGGATCGAGTAAAGTTTCAATTTTCATGGTTCAGAATAATTATGTGATAGGTGGTGAAATATCCTTCGAGTTATTAAAAATATTTGCTAAAAAAAGTGAGTCGAAAAAATTGTTGACTGATTTTGTGTAGTTATGGATGCTAAAATTCCAACAATAATAAATGAAACCTCCAAAACTGTTACATTTTGGGGAGTTTCCCATCATTTACCTTATCGAATAATTTCATATGAGAATTCCTATCGCATTTTAAAACAGAATGGAATGATATCAATTTCCGAACCTAATTTATTTGCTTCAAAATTCCCATATTGGATTTCGAGATTGATCAATTATCCATATTATAAGATTCGAGGTATAGTCAATTTGATATTAAAAAAGAAAGAAATTAAACATGATCACATGACTGAAGATGAAGTTCCTTTAAATTTGAAAGTGGAGATATATTTTTCTTCACCAACATTAGATTTAAAATTCTTTTTTCAAAAACTAGATGGTTTTTCGGAATCATAGATTTAAGGTATAAGCCCTATTTCATATTAAACATTTATTTTTTTCTTGTAAATATAATAGATAGTATATTGGAAAAATCAATTTGTAAAAACAAAGGAGTTGAATTAACTTATCATTGGAGTAAAAGATTGATTTTTCAATAAGAAAATGTAGTCGAATTTAATTTCTTGATTGTAGTAAAATTCTTTTAACAATACGAATAATGTTTTTCATTCTCTCCTCGTCTGTTTCAACAGTAAATTTGGAAACAATATGTTGAGCTTCTTTTAGCATGTTTGCCCTAAAGAGGGTGTTTTTCAAGATTTTAGCACATCCTTGAGCGAAATCCTTAGGATCAAGAGATGGAATTAATAACATCCCCTTTCCTTTAGTCAGAGAGACAAATGTTCTATTAGAATATACAATTAAAGGGATATTGAAATACATTGCTTCAAGAGCCGAAAGGCCAAAACCTTCAGATAACGTAGGAAAAATCATCCCGTCTGACCCTTGATATATTTCAATTGCCATCCTTTGAGTGACTTGATTCAGAAACACAATATCATCCTTTAGATCTAACTTTATTGCCAATCGCTTCAATGAGCTCTTTAAGGGGCCATCACCCAGTATTACTAATTTTCGATTTATCTTCATTTTTTTGAGATGCCTAATTGTTTCTATAGCAATATCTGGTCTCTTATTCGGATCTAGAGACCCTGAGTAAACAAGATATTGTTCAAATGACTTGATAAGATTCTTAATTATACCAGTTTGGTCTGAGGTTAAATTTACGTTCAATAATTCTGCAATATAATTTGCATTATATTCTGATAAAAAAATATCATCATGCCTATTCAGTGGTAAAATAGATTTCAGATAATCTACCAACGGTTGACTGATACAAATGTGATAATCGATTTTGTTAAAATAAAATTTGTCGTAAAATTTCAATAATTTCTGTTCCCAACCTATTTTAACTTCTCTTTTGAATTTTGATCTGATTCGAATTCCAAAAAGCTCTGTTACAAACCCTTGATGAAAAAGTAACGTTTTAGGAGAATTGTAATTCTTTGTAGAGACCAAAAAAGATGTAAATTTTAATAAATGACTTGGAGTATCAATAATCAATAATTTTGGTTCGACAATTCTTATAATATCTTTAATAATAACTTGATTTTGGATTAGGCTAGTGTTAATTTTCAAAATACTAACAGGAAGGTCTTTATCATTAATCAACTTAATTTTAGACGATGGTGTGGAATTCGTATTTGCATGATCAAATGAGAGTATCAGTAGTCCATTAAATTCAGTAGTTAAAATTTTAACTCTTTTAAGAAACTCAATTCTCCTATGATCCTTCAGAGGTACATTAACGTTATGTGCAATTAGAATTAAATCAGTTTTTTTAATTACCAACTCAATATTTCTGATCATCTTTTTTATAGATATTTTAGATTAAAATAAAATTGGTGAAGCAAAACAAGTTATCTTATTTCTTTATGTAATATAATTACGAATATTTACTTTTAACTCTTGATCATTTAATTGAAACAAAGTGATTGAAAATGTGTAAGTACCAATTTAATCTTAATAAAAATATTAAGAAGTCTTTATCATGCTGAAGAATATCGATGATTTTTAAAAATGTAGCAATTATTGGTGGAGGTATAATTGGGACTTATAACTGCGAAATTCTACTGAAAAATCAATTTAAGGTTTCAGTATATGATATTTCTGAGGAAGCGTGTTTAAAATTAAATACAAAGTTTTCTGATATTGATAATTTCATTGCCTCAACAAATCCAAATGA
The DNA here is from genome assembly GCA_001940725.1 of Candidatus Heimdallarchaeota archaeon LC_2. The sequence goes on from MDVR01000041.1 coordinate 18,907, forward strand.
TATACTAAAAACTATAGATGCAGTAATCATATGTGTACCAACACCGATTCGTGAAGATAAAACCCCGAATTCAGATCCATTAAACTCGGTTGCCTTGACTTTACAAAAATTTTTAAAACAAAACCTCTTAATTACTATAGAAAGCACAATATGGCCAGGATATTCTGAAAAAGATTTTTTAGAAATCTTATTGGATAATTCAAAATTGGAAGTTGAAAAGGACTTTTTCTTGATTCATTCACCTGAGAGAGTCAATCCTGGTGATACGATGAATTTTGCGGAGATTGCTCGAGTAGTTGGTGGATATGGTCCAAATTCTTTATCAATTGGAATTCAATTTTATTCAATTTTTATAAATGAGGTGATACCAGTTAAATCACTCAAAGTTGCTGAACTAACAAAGTTATTAGAAAATTCGTTTAGAGATATTAATATTGCATTTATTAATGAATTTGCTAGTTATTGTAATGATTTCAAGATTTCAGTTTTCGATGTAATAGATGCCGCAAGTAGTAAGCCTTATTCATTCCTCCCACATTATCCCGGTTCGGGAGTAGGTGGAGAATGTATTCCTGTTGATCCTAATTTTCTTATATGGTCTGCAAAGGACAATGATATTGGTCATATTACATTAGCTGAACGAGCTAGATGGATAAATGACAATCGACCGAAGCAGATAGTTGATTACACAATACGATTAACAAATTTATTTTTTAAAAATCACGAGAATTTGAAATTTTTTATTTTCGGAATTTCGTATAAACCAAGAATAAAGGATTTAAGAAATGCCCCATCATTAACAATCATAAAAGAACTAAATGATCACATGATAATACCCTTTCTAATTGATATTGATGAAAACGATTTTTCAAGTGTTGACCCAAATTTAAAGTATAAAATCACTCAGATAAATACTGAAAATTCCTTCAATGACAATAATACCAATAATATAGTGATAATTGTAAATGGGGATAATAGAATTAACTCATACATTTCCAACTTTGAAAATTTTAAGTCAGAAAATAGTTTAATTATAGATCCTCATCGGTGTGTTAAAAACGAGTTAATCGAAAAGTTACACTTACCATACTGGTCTTATGGAATATTAAGAAACTTAGAAATTGATGATCTTCCAAAATTCAGTGATTTTAATACAAAGGAGATAACACATGATAATTAAAAATTTATCAGAAGTGAAAAAAGAAAAAATTTTGATCACAGGAGGTGCAGGATTTATCGGTTTGAACCTTGTTCATTCCCTAATGAAAAATAATGAAATTGTTGTGATCGACGATTTATCTTTTGGTTACAAACAAAATATTCCTGAAAAAGTAATGTTCATTGAAAAAGATATTTTAGAAATAACACCAGCTGATATTACAAATTATAACCCGACAATTATCATTCATTGCGCAGCTTCTCTAGGCGTGGAAAATGTAAGTTTAAACCCAGCAAGCGTTATTGATATAAATTACCATGGGACAAGGAAATTACTAGAATCAATTGAAAACTATTCTTTAAAATTTTTTATTTATGCCTCAACATCAGAAATATATGGCGAAAGTCCTAAAATAGGATCTAAGGAAGATGGCATTGTCTCACCTCAGACACCTTATTCATCTTCAAAATTATTAGCTGAATGGGATGTCAAACTTTCATGCGAAAGAAGGAATCTCGATTTTGTTATTGTAAGATTTTTCAATGTATTTGGACAGTTCCAAGATAACAGATTCGTTATTCCAAAATTTTTTGAGAATGCAAAACGAAATTTAGATATTGAAGTTGTTGATGATGGAACTCAAATACGAACTTTTGTTCATGTTAATGATGTAGTAAAAATAATATTTACACTTATTAATAAACCTTCTAATTATGGAATATTAAATATTGGAAGCCCATATCTTATTTCAATTTTAGATTTAGCCAAACTGATAAAAAATATCTCAAATTCGGAATCTAACATTATTTTCAAACCGGGACAAATGATGAATCGAGATAAAAATTATGAGACAAGATACAGAAAACCGAATCTAACAAAATTACTGAAGATTGTTGGTCCTATGGATTTTATTAATATTGCAGAAGGATTGGAAAATTTATTTCACAATCATGCTATCGAGGATAATTGATTCAACATTTTGGTTAAATTTGTTCCATATTTTATTATTGAATATTCATCAAGTATCTTTTGAGAAATAACTTCTAATTTACTTCTGTAATCCGTATTTTCCATATCATGCAATATTTTTTGAATAGTATTTCTAATGAGATGATTATGTTTAATTAACAAACCAAAATCCCCCGATTCTAGTTTATTATCTATATCAGCTCTCATACTAATCACAAACACATTATATAACCATGATTCCAGAATAGTATTGGGGAATCCTTCAATATAGCTAGTATTTATTGAACAAATCGATGTTTCTAATAATTTTATGACATTTTCTCTATCCTCTTCATTCAAAATTTCTAGTCTTTCTAAATTATTCAACTTCTTAAATTTTATCAGATTATTATATTGCTCCCCTGATCCAATCATTGTAAATATTACATCTAAGTCTGAATTTAATTTCGCAATTTCAGCAAATTTTTGTGGATTTTTTACTATACTAAATCGTCCAATCCAGATAATTCTTTTTTCTTTAATTTTTGAATAATCCCTCCTTTGATAGTTGAATTCTTCTGCAGAAATAGAATTTGGGATAACCATATGTGAATTTATTGAAAAATTTCTGAATCCAATATTTTTCTGTTCGGTAGTTTGGAAAATCACCATAGAAGACATTTTTATGACCAATCCAAATAATTTCCAAAATGAATATTTTATAATTGGATTATTTGTTCTATATCTATACAATAACAAACTGCGAGGTATTCGTTTTGGCTGAATTAATTCTAAGTTTGAAGAACACCAATAAACTGTTTTATAACCAAGCACGTTTGATAATAAATTTGAAAAAAACGGAACAACCATTCCTGTTCTTGAAATTACCAAATCATATTTTCCTTTTTTTATTTCCTTAAACAAAGTTAAAGGCCAGAATTTTGAAAAGAATCCTCTAGATGAATTCATAATCCTTTGAGGCGTTGTTCCAGCCTGTCTGGTTATAAAATTTCCATCCCATTTATAAATAAAATTTATCTCATGATCTAGATTTTGAAATAACTTCGAAGCAATTTGCATTTGTTTCTCAGCTCCTCCAGTTTGTAGATCAAATGGAAAAATTAAGAACGCTATTTTCATGTATCTGACTATTAAAAAATAAACAGGAGAATATATATTATTTTTTGACTATGAGTAGAAATCCATACTATTAACAATATAAGAAAGATACTAAAATGATTTATGAGGATTTATATTTCAGGTAAGATAAAATCACAAAAAATTTTAGATTGATTATCCCAATTTCGATTTTCTAAAATCCATTTCCTCCCTAATTTACCTTTATTATCAAGTACCGCAGTGCCTAATAATTGCCTAATCTCAGATTCAAGATTAATATCCAAATTTTTCAAAACGTTTCCGGCATTTGAGTTTTCTATGACAATGCCATTGTCTCCAACATTGGTTGTTAACACTGGAATCTCCATTGACATTGCTTCTAACATTGCGTTGGAAATTCCTTCACTTTTGGATATTGATAAATAAATGTCTGAATTGAATAAAAATGGTCTGACATCATTTATTTCCCCAATTGAAAATAAATTAGATGGATCTGAAATTTGTTTTTTTCTTCCACACACAGAGAATACAGCTACATCCTTTAGTCCATTAGCTAATAGTGGTAATAAATCATAATTTTTCTGAGGTATATCTTTACCAACAAGAATAATTCTTTTCAGATTTTTAGATTTGTGATTCAGTTTTATTAGCCAATCAACATACTTTTTGTTTTTAATTTTTTTTATTGAACTGGATGTTTCGAACCTGCTGAACACATTGAAATCGACTCCATTGTTTATAATTTTAGATTTTTTCATGATAAGTTGTAATTGTCCAACAGCTGTAATTAATTTTTTCTTGTCACTTAAGCAGTTGAATATTAATTTGTCAGCATGTCTTATTTCAAGATATATCAAAAACTTCAATATTTTGGATATGGTATTCGTGAGTACTCCTTGTCCTAAATGTAATTTTTGATCTTCAATATCTGTTCCAGAGGTGTGAATAATGAGAGGTATTTTAAAAACAGCAGATAAAATATACCCAATTATTGATGGGGTGGATAAATTCTTTGTGTAAATAATTTTGGGTTTATATTTTATTATTATTTTAATTCCTAAAAATAGACCAAAAATTATGAATTTTAAACCCTGTACCAATCCAGTAGCCACATTGGAATTTGTAGGGATTACTTCGATCTGATCGTATTTTTTATCTGATGGCAGATATGAAATTATTTTAGAATTCACGTTTCGAGGTAATCTTGATAGAAATTCTTCAGTTCCTCGAGCAGCACCGCTAATATTAGGAGGGAATTGAGATATAGCTAAGATATTTGTAATATGTTTTTGCACGTTCTCTTGAAAATAGAAAGAGTACAAAGAATTTAATTTATTTCGTTCTTGAACATGTTCGTTGTAATTAAATTTGACGACATAATAAAATCTGTGATCATAATTTGATATAGTATAATTCAAAACATAATTTGCGTAAACATCTATTCTAAATGATAATTTTATATTATCGTAAAACTTCGATCTGTCATTGAAGATTGGAAAAATATTCATTGAGGGATTAGATAAATATCTAAGATTCAACATTGCAGAAAATTTTATTACAAAAAACGACTACGTTCTTGATGTAGGAGGAGGAAATGGCGAATTTCTCAATAAAATTGGGGCTAGGGGAATTGTATTAGAATATTCCGAAATAAATGAAAACCTCAATCATGATAATAATGATGTTAAAATTCAATATTATAATGGAGAAACCTTTCCTTTTAATGATAATGAATTTTCCGCAGCTGTTTGTTTGGATACATTAGAACACATTCCTAAAGCTAATAGAGAATTGATTATAAATGAAATGATTAGAGTTACTAAAAATAAGATCTTAATTATATGTCCTAAAAGGTATTTAATTCAAGAAAACCTTTATTGGCATATATCTGGTTTTATCCAAAGACTTACAAAAAATTACGATTTCCGCCGATACTACTCAGAACACAAGAAATTTGGAATACCATTACCTCACGAAGTTATCGACATTATCAACAAAAATAACTCTGTGTCCAAAGTATTATCCAAAAGTTATATCTCAGAGAAACATCAGTTGATTATGTTATTACAATATATATTGCCTATTCTAGGATTTCCCTTAATGAATAAAATTTGGTCCAAATTAATTAATTTTGACTCAATTGAAATATCTGAAAATTTATATCAAATGTATATAATTGAGATTACATAATTTTTAGAATAATTGTCTATAGAGGTCCTCAATAATTAATACTGATTTATCCCATCGATAATTATTTTTTGCCCAATTTTGTGTCTCTGATTTCTTTTTTCCAATTTCAATTGGGTTATCAATACAATATTGTAATATTTTTACTAGATTATCCTCATTATTAGGATCAAATTTGTACCCGAATTTTCCTAACCCTTCAATGTTTTGGGCAACTTCGCTTGCAATAATTGATCCATTCCAAACCATCGCTTCAATCAAACTTGGGTTTAATCCTTCACTTTCTTGAATTGATGGTTTAACAACAGCGAATGCCCCCTTTGTAATGGTTTCATAACTACAATCAAATCTCGCAGGAAGAAATATAACTGATTTTGAAGCAATTGATTTAAGTTTATTAATAAAACTGCCATCGAACACATCATTGCCCAATATAACTAGCTTTAATCCTCGATTTTCAATTTTATTGAATGCACTAACTAATTGGTAGACACCTTTTTCAGGAACGATACGTCCAACAAATAATAAATACTCATTATTTTTCAAATTTGCAGGAAGAATATGATTATGACCAATATTGCAACTACGCATTGGGCCATAAGGTACTATGGGTCCATTTCGGCCGAAAATTCTTACATATTCCTTATAAGCAACTTTTGAGTCATAAGTAACAAAATCTGAAAATAAAGTTCCTATTCGATACCCTAGTTTAGTGCCAATTCTGGTCAATCTAGAATAACTTAGTCTTTCCCACTCAATACCATCGGTGGACATTATTATTTTAAATCTTAGAAGCTTCCATAGTGGGGCAGTGAGAAGTGGTCCATGTACATGTATAATTCTTATTTTGTGAATAATACAAAACAAAAGTGGGAGAAGTTCTCTTAATATTCGATCTATGGCAGGAATTTTAGTTTGAAAGGCTATTTTGGGTGTAAAAATGTTATTCTTATATTTTGCTCCATCGGGATCTACAGAAAAAACATATAATTCATGTTTAGGTGATAATAGTTCTGTAATGTGATCAACGCAAGTCTCAAACCCTCCATATTTAGGAGGTAACCCCATCGAACCTACAAAACCTATTTTCATTAATGACTAATAATAATATTGGCTTATAAACTTTGAATTAAAATACAATTGTGAATTATAAAGAAAAATTATTTGATGGCTGTTTAAACTGTTTAAACAATATTTTGATGACCCATTCATCGTTTATCGCTTTTCTCCATAATTGACAAATACCAATAATAGTTAATGAAAAAATGGTGAAAAAGAATGATCATTTAGTGTATCAACATAACGTTTGTGTATTACACCACTAATCTCGATATCATGAAAGCTGTCATCCTAGCAGCAGGGTATGGATCACGACTTCAACCCTTTACGTCTCACAGACCGAAACACATGTTACCAGTCGGAGGGAAGCCTATTCTTCAGCATGATTTAGAATACATTAGAGATGTTTTGAAAATCAATGAAATCCTGCTTGTTGTCGGATTGCTTGAATGTTATAGAGCCACCCCCACGTTGACCCATCAGCAATTGTGATGTGAGTGCCATTTAAAGAAATCTTATACGCTAAACCTGAAATTAAGTTATCAGAATTAATAGTGTGGGCTGAAACATTTATAGGAAAATCTTTGATCTCATCATAATCTTTCATCAAGAATCCAGTTAGAAGAATTCCTAACAAAGCAATCAAGAACAATTTTGATTTTAATGATTTATTTAACACGTTTTCTATATTCATTAAAATTATATAAGGGTTTCTTATTTTTGGTTCTTATTCCATAGCTTTTTCATTTACTCAGTATTATCTCCTTTATCAGGGATTATTAAATCCAACTTAACCCTAGGTCAATTTGTCTTAAACAAATTATTTGCCCCATTTTCCTGGTATCCATAATACGTCAGTGTCCATGCAATAGTCTGTCTAACAGGTTCGCGATTTGCTAAATCGGTCCTAATAACCGGTGATTGCAACATCCTCAATACTAATAGGCGTCGATGCTAAAAAACTTATCAACGAAAATTAGGCTAAGCCTGTTCCTTTCTGTCAATCAATTATCAGAAATTATCAGATAAGAGTAATTAAATGTTTCAACCTGAACATTATATCCGAAGGTAATAAAACGATTTAATTTAAAGTCTCAGGTTTAATGAAATTAGAGTGAGTGTTTTACTAATTGGATCAGAGGGTCAGCTTGGAACTGCTTTTCAACACGAAATGAAAAAGCAAAAAATAGATTATTTTCCAGTAGGTATTGATATTCTGGATATAACTAATTTGTTTGATTTGAGGGATTATTGTGATAAAAATAAAATTTCCTCTATTATAAATTGTGCAGCTTATAATTTGGTAGATGAAAGTGAAGAAAATTGGGAAACTGCATATTCAGTCAATAGTTTAGGACCACGAAATCTTGCTCTTGTATCCAATAAACTCAATATCCCACTAATACATTATTCATCCGATTATGTGTTTGATGGTACCAAAGGAGATTCTTACACAATATATGACAATCCGAATCCAATAAATAAATATGGTGAAAGTAAATATCTTGGAGAGAAATTTATTACAAACCTTACGAATAGACATATCATAATTCGAACTAGTTGGGTCTTTGGTGAGGGAAAGCAAAATTTTGTGTACAAATTAATTTCATGGGCTAAAAGTAAAAATCAATTGAAAATTGTTCATGACGAAATCTCAGCCCCAACAAATACTGATGATTTAGCAAAAGTTTCTCTCGATTTACTAGAAAAGGAAATTTACGGATTATTTCACATTACCAATGAGGGTATGTGTTCCCGATACGAATGGGCTGAATTAATCCTTAGGCATTTATCTTGGGATGGAGAGTTACTAAAAGCTTCAAAGCGTGACTTTAATTTATATGCGAAACGTCCTGAATATAGCAAATTATCTACTTTTGGATTAGAAGAAAGTATCGGATATAAATTGCCACACTGGGAAATTGCAACAAAGTTGTATTTGGATAAATTAAATATTAAACTCTGAAAGTTCTTTCAATTTGGATAACATTTCATCCTTTTCAGATACTACAGGAACGTCGATTTTGGCTAAATCGAATGGCCAGTCGATATTAATGGTTTCATCATTCCAAATAACACCAGAATCATATTCAGGATGGAAATAATCAGTTGTTTGATAGAGGACATTTGCATTATCAGATAGTGTAAGAAATCCATGGGCAAAGCCTTCGGGAATATATAACATTTTCATATTGGTCTCACTTAACTCCAATCCAAAATATTTACCAAAAGTTGATGAGCTCCTTCTGATGTCTACTGCAACATCATAAATCCTACCCTTTATTACCCGAACTAGCTTCCCTTGAGGTTTAGTATGTTGAAAATGTAAACCTCTTAACACACCTCTTGTTGACATTGAATGATTTGTTTGAACAAAATTTAAATCTAAATTCAAATCTTTGAATGATTTTAAATTCATAATTTCTTCAAAATAACCTCTGCTATCTTTAAATCGTCTTGTTCGTAATACAATTATGTCCCTTAATTCACGACTTTCAATTTCAAAATTTTGCATACATAATTCTCCTGTCAGATTTAAAGTCCCAATATATTTTGTAATGACTTTCCATATTCAGAATTTTTATATTTCTCAGAAACTTCTTTCACGGCTTCTTTGCTAATGTACCCTTTGTTGAAAGCTATTTCCTCTAGACAAGCTATTTGTATATTTTGGCGTTTTTGAATCGCTTCTATGAAATTACTCGCTTTTAGTAATCTACTTGGGGACCCTGTATCAAACCACGCAAATCCTCGACCTAATACCTTCACTTTTAAAGATTTATTTTTCATATAAATTCGATTCAAATCAGTTATTTCCAATTCTCCCCTAGCAGAGGGTTCAAGACTTTTCACTAGCTCTACAACCTGGTTATCATAAAAATAAATCCCTGGTACAGCTAGGTTCGATTTTGGTATTTCAGGTTTTTCTTCAATCTCAATTACATTTAATTCCTCATCAACTGTTACAACACCATAAGATGAAGGATTGCTTACTTGATATGCAAAAATATGAGCCCCTTTATTTAACTCAGAAGCGTTTTCCAGTATTTTTGTTAAACCATGACCATAGATAATATTGTCACCAAGAACCAAGCATACTTCCTCACTACCAATAAAATCAGCCCCGATGAGAAAGGCTTGAGCTAGCCCTCCAGGATATTCTTGTATTTTATAAGAAATTTTCAATCCAAACTGAGAACCGTCACCAAATAATTTTTCGAAGCTGGGTATATCATCTGGTGTTGAAATTATTAAAATTTCTTTAATATTAGCCAACATTAATAATGAGACGGGATAATAGATCATCGGTTTATCATATACTGGTACTAATTGTTTTGACAGAGCGGTAGTGATGGGACCTAATCTTTTACCAAATCCACCTGCAAGTACTATTCCTTTCATATCACATTACCCTTAATTTTCAATTGTTGAATTAGACTTATATAATTCAATATACCAGTCAATTGTCTGATCTATACCATCTTCAAATTTCATTTTCGGATTCCAACCTAGATCCGATTGAATTTTGGATGAATCGATTGCGTATCTTCTATCGTGTCCAAGCCTATCAGTAACAAAGGAAATTAGATCTTCGTTGATTTTTGGGTTATTCATTTTGTTTTTCACTTTATCTAGTATTAATTTCACAATATCAATATTATGCCATTCATTACTTGATCCAACGTTATAGACGTTCCCAAATTTATCACTATGAAAAATTAACTCTAGAGCTGCGCAATGATCTTTAACATATATCCAATCACGCATCTGCATTCCATCTCCATACACGGGAATTTGTTCCAAATTCAAGGCATTCTTAATGATTTTTGGGATTAATTTTTCAGGAAATTGATGAGATCCGTAATTATTGCTACAACGGGAGATCAGTACTGGCATTCCGTAAGTTTCAAAAAAAGAATTTACTAATAAATCAGCAGATGCTTTACTTGCCGAGTATGGGCTTCGAGGATCCATTGGGGTTGTTTCAGAAAATAAACCTGCTTTATCTTCTAATGACCCATATACCTCGTCCGTTGAAATTTGAAGGAATTTTGTATTTTCTCGCCACCTATGATTTTCTAACCAGTTTGCCCTGGCAACCTCTAATAATACATTTGTGCCAAGTACATTTGATTGAAGAAATACAAGAGAGGCTTCAATTGAACGGTCCACATGGGTTTCGGCAGCAAAATTAATTACACCATTGATTTGATATTTTTCAAATATGAAATTAACCAATTCAAAATTGGATATATCCCCCTTTACAAATGTAAAATTATCTTTGAATTTCTGTTCCATCATATGGATTTTATCCATAGATGATGCATAGGTCAATTTATCCAATCCGACGATGATTTCATTCGGATGTTTTTGTAAATAATAGTCCACAAAATGTGAACCAATGAAACCAGCAACACCTGTAACAAGCAATGGCATAGTATTTTTCCTTATCTGTATAAATTCTGCATTTGGTTAAGTATTTATTTATCGATCAAACCGTGAAATTATTTAATTTACACTCGATATAAACCAAAATTGTCTCCTTGTTGGAGAAATACATAATCTACTTTCAACTGATTAATTTGATTTAGATTCCAATAATCGTAATATATCACATAAAATTTTTTGAATCCCGACCCAATCGATGATCGAATTAATCAAGGAAAACATTTATGGATTTTATTACATAACCAATAGAGTCTCGTGTTCCTAATACGAATGGGATAAAAATATATTAGATCATGTTGGTTGAGAAGGAGAGATTGGAGAAACTACTTTATCAAATTTCAAATTAACTGTAAAACAACCTAATTTTTCCATAGTGGATAATTTTGGTCATGTTGACCTTACAATTAAAGAAATAAATACTTGGAAGGGAGTGACTGTAAGATACTTATAAGACTGTAAGATACTTAAAATCGTTCCGAGAATAACAAAATTGTTTTACAAACTTTAATTCATTTGAATTGTTATTTTATTTGATTGAATTTTTTATGAATCATTTTGTTTAATTTGCAAAAGTTTTCAATACTTATTACAAAATGCAATTTGTCTTGAAAGCAGTTATTCTCGCAGCAGGTTATGGGTCAAGATTACAACCTTTTACCTCACATCGACCAAAACATATGCTACCAGTCGGAGGAAAGCCAATTCTTCAACATGGGTTAGAATATATCAGAGATGTTTTGAAAATCAATGAAATTCTTCTGGTTGTCGGATATCAAAAAGAAAACATTATGGAATATTTTGGCAACGGTAAAGATTTTGGATTAAATATAAAATATATTGTCCAACATATGAATGGGAAAAGAGGTTTGGCAGCAGCATTACAATTGGTCGAAACTGAAATATCTTCGGATTTTTGTTTATATCTTGCAGATAATCTATTTGGAGCAAATTTGAAGAAAGTTGTCGAAAGTCATGTCGAGAACAACTCCTCAGTTACACTTCACGTTGAACAACATGAAAACCCTTCCAGATACGGTGTCGTTGTAACAAATGAAAATAACATCGTTACGAAAGTTGTGGAAAAACCGAAATTGCCTCCATCTAATACCGTAATAACCGGTTTCTATGTCTTCTCCCCAATAATTTTCCATTATTTGAATAAATTATCCCCCTCTGCACGTGGAGAATATGAATTAACTGACGCAATTCAATTGGTCATAGAAGCAGGTCTCGATGTTAGAGCATCCATGATTTCTGGATGGAGGCAGGATATTGGGTATGCTGGAGATATTTTAGCTTCCAATGAACATTTGATGGGAGATATTGGAACTGTAATTAGATCGGAAACAACAAATTGTGAAATTATTGAACCAGTATTCATAGGGGAAGGTTGTGATTTGAGGGATTCAACAATTGGGCCATTTGCTACCATTGGTAAAGGATCAAAAATCATCAACAGTAATTTATCCCATACTGTGGTTCTTGAAAATTCCCTAATTGATGAATGCGATCTTCAATCAAGCGTTATAGGTAGTAAATGTAAATTGAAAGGTTTGAAACAATTTAATGCAAAAGTTGGTGACTATTCTTCAATAAATAAATTGTAGATCTTATTAAAATTATAAATCATTCTAGAATCTAAAAATTAACTTTCTCAAACGTTTTCTTTGTGATTTGTTAACGAATTGCCTTAATTCCTTTTCATACTTTTCTGGTTTGCCAAAGAGAAATCCCTTTAACATATTATAGCAAGCACTGAAGCCTCTACTTCTCATAAAAATTTGTTTGAAGCTCCTTCCAATAGCAAACAGAAAGAAATAACCGAATGCTTTCATTGCCATTCCATAAGCATAATAATCAGTTCTACCACCTGTTATTCTCAACGGTTCATACTCTATGTCATCGAAAATTTTTGATTTGTATCCTTCCATATTAGCCATATAGACCGGATATGCTTCCCAACCCTGTTTCAGAGGATATTCACTACCTAATTTTTCCCAATAAGAATATCTCATCATTCTTCCTGGCCCCGGAATCATAAATCCAGTTGAGGTATATGCATTTTCTCCAACCATTGTTCCAGCAGCAATCATTAATTTTGGATCCTGATCAAACTTGTTGACAAGATCTTCTAGATAATTTTTAGGTAAAACCATGTCTCCTCCTAAAAAAACTATGTATTCAATTGATGTTTCTTTATGGACATCTCTAGCCGGAGTTAAACTTGAATTCCAAACTTTTCCCATTTCAATTTTTCCAACCACATCAAAGCCCCTCTTTTCCCTTCGATGAATTTCAACAAATTCAAATGCTTGAGCAATTTCTACAGTTTTATCCTCTGACCCATCATCGGCAATTATCACTTTAATTGGTTTATGTGTTTGTTGTTCTAAGCTGTTAAGTACTCGAGTTAACAAATTTTCCTCATTTCGAGCAGGAAAACAAACAACAATGTTGTTAGCCTTTTTGGATTCTTCATCCATAATTTTATACCAAACTCAAGTTGAATGATTTCATTCTAAAAATCTAGGATAATGACTAGATCAATAAATAATGATTTATCAAAATTGTACAAAACTAGTGAATTTCGTTTTTCTTTATATTCAATTATTAACAACGTCTATAATATTAAATTGAAGGTAAAATCACACAAAATTGAATGCTGTCTAAACTAAATGCTGCAGTAAATATTATGTTTTCTAAATTATTTTCTATTCATCGGATCATAATTATCAGGAATTTAATATTTCAAAATACGAAAACGTTTCTTTTTAACGATACGGAATTAGAGTATTTTTATCACTCATATAATAACAATAGAGTTTCTGAGAGAGCTGTAGAAATACCTATAATAGCATATTATTTGAAAAAAGATAAACCCAGCCACATTTTAGAAATAGGTAATGTAACCAATCATTATTATTCTCACTTCTCAACGCTATTCAAGCAAAAGACCGTTGTTGATTTATATGAATTGGGCTATGACGTTATCAATCAGGATTTATTAAAATTTGAACCAGGAAGCAAATTCGAGTATATAATTTCAATTTCAACTTTCGAACATTTTGATTCTGATAGGGGAAGAAATAGAGAATATGTAATAGATGGTTCTAGATATGAGACATATGCCACCGATGGTATAATTCATGTATGCAATGAATTATTAGCTGAAAATGGAACCTTCATATTTACTGCCCCAATCGGATATGATCAAGCATTTGACGACACCGTTTTTGGAAATGAAATTAATAATATATCATTAGTCAAGGCCAAAACAATAGAAAGAAACTTTGTAAGAAAAACGGGCGAAATTCGATGGGCTCAAATTTCTGAAACTGAGGCAATGAATGCACAGTATAATTCTCCCGAGAAGGGTGTAAATGTAATAGTGATCTATATAATAAAGAATTAAACAAATTCTTAATCAGTATATGAATTTTCCATTTTACAGTGTAATCGCATAAATCTTTATGTCATAAGAAAATAATAAGATATTATGAATATGATCGAAATTGCTGGAAGGAAAATTGGTCCTCAGCACCCACCATTTGTTGTAGCAGAGATTGGTATAAATCATGAGGGCGATATTAACAAAGCCAAACAAATGGTTGATGACGCATTTGATGCTGGATGCGAATGTGTTAAATTTCAGACTCATATAATTGACGATGAAATGATTCCCGAAGCTAAAAATGTTATCCCAGGGAATGCTGAAGAATCGATTTGGGAAATAATGGAACGCTGTGCATTAACCTATGAAGAACAAGACGAAATCAAAGCATATGTTGAATCAAAAGGGATGATTTATCTTAGCACTCCATTTTCAAGAGCAGCGGCAATTCGTCTTGAAGAAATGGGAGTACATGCATATAAAATTGGGTCTGGAGAGTGCAATAATTACCCATTAATTGATCACATTGCCAGTTATGGAAAACCAATTATTCTAAGTACAGGAATGAATGATATCCAGAGTATCTCCAAATCGGTAGAAATTCTTCGAAAACACAATACTCCATTTGTCTTGCTACATTGTACAAGTATGTATCCTACTCCATATGAGAAGGTTAGACTGGGTGCAATTAAACAATTACAAGAAGCTTTCCCTGATGCAGTCCTTGGGCTTTCTGACCATACAGAAACAATATATACTTGCTTGGGTGCAGTTGCATTAGGCGCAAGTGTGTTAGAACGTCATTTCACATCCGATAAATCATGGCCCGGTCCTGATGTTCCCATATCAATGGATCCATCTGAATTGAAAGGATTAGTTGAAGGGAGCAAAGCGATACATTTGGCATTGGGTGGGACGAAAGAAATTTTGACTGAAGAACAATCTACAATTGATTTTGCCTATGCATGCGTAGTTTCAACAACTGAGATTAATGCTGGTGAAGAATTCAATATGGAAAACATATGGGTAAAACGACCCGGAACTGGTGAAATCTTGGCCAAGGATTTTGAAAGTTTGATTGGTAAAAAAGCAAAAACCAACATTCCTAAAGACGTTCAGCTTAAGTGGGAATTTATTACCGAATGAACTTAAACATACAGCGATCATTATAAAAATTTAATTGATCAATTTACATGTCAAGAATTATCCTTATTGGTAAAGTGTAATCATGTCGAAGAAAAAAATTCTGTTCATTACTGGTACAAGAGCTGATTTCGGTAAATTAAAACCTCTACTAAATGCAATTGAGGATCATCCAAATTTTGTAAATCGGATCTTTGTTACAGGAATGCACACACTTTCACGTTATGGCTTCACTGAATTAGAAGTTCGCAAGGAAGGTTACAAATATATTCATTCCTTCTTAAATCAGATTTATGGAGAACCAATGGACATTATTCTAGCAAATACTATCATCGGATTATCTCGATATGTTAATGAACATCAACCGGATTTAATTGTAGTACATGGAGACCGAATTGAAACCCTAGCTGGAGCTATTGTGGGATCACTGAGAAACATACTTGTTGCTCACATTGAAGGTGGTGAGAGGTCAGGTACAATAGATGAATTAATTCGACATTCAGTATCAAAATTATCTCATATTCATTTCACTTCAAATCAAGAAACTGCGAATCGATTAATCCAACTTGGGGAAAATGATGAACATGTGTTTGTAATCGGATCTCCTGAAATCGATGTAATGACTTCATCAGATCTTCCTACATTTTCTCAAGTCCAAGAGAGATATGAGATCCCATTTGAAAAATTTGCCATTATAATCTTTCACTCTGTAACTTCAGAAGTAAATGAACTTGAAAAATATACATCTGAGCTAGTTCAAGCCCTCATAGAAAGCAATCACAAATTTATAGGAATACAACCCAATAATGATGAAGGAAGTGAAATAATATACCAAAACTTCAAAAAATTGGATGAAAACAAAAATTTTAAATTTTATCCATCTCTGCGATTTGAACATTATCTAACCTTACTAAAAAATGCAGAATTTATAATTGGAAATTCGAGTTCTGGTATACGAGAAGCTCCAGTTTACGGAAAATATTCTATCAACGTTGGAACAAGACAAAACAAAAGATTCGATCATCATTCGATCCTAAATATCGGATACAATAAAGATGATATCGTAAATGCTATAAAAAGTATCCCTCAACTTCCTGAGTTAAAACCTTTCAAAAAGTTTGGAGAAGGAAACAGTGCTGAGAAATTTGTAAGTACTCTCGAAGATGATTTTCTTTGGAAAATACCAACTCAGAAAGAATTTATCGATCTGGCCGATTATTTGATAAGCTTAAGATCTTCTAGTAGCGAATAATTTTCATCAAGTAGGCCGATGAATTATATAATTATTAGACCTCGTTTACAATATTCAATTTCAATCCTTAAACTGGGAAAAACCTTAATCAAATAAGTATACAGTTTTCCTAATGGTTTAATATTACACATATTCAATCTAATCTTAACATAAAGTATTAGAAAAAAATATAATATAATGAATTGTGGTTAGAAGAATCATTAATTGGATTGTAAAAAGTAAAAAGAAAACAAAAGAAACTAGTGGGTCTTCTATTGTTGAATTTGATATTGCGACAGTTGCAGGGGGTGGTGCGAGTACAAACCTTCCACAATTTGCTAGTCGATTATATTATGAAACCAAGCAGATTCGAGATACATTAAATGGAAGAAAATTTGAGAAATCATTAGAGATTGGGGCAGGATACGCAAGGCTATCCCCACTTATAACAGAATTTTCAGATGAACATCATGCAATTGAACCATCGGCTGAATTGTATGCAATTTCAAAAAATCTTTACTCGAATATTAAATTTATAAACACCACAGCGGATAGTTTACCATACGCTGATAATTCCTTTGATTTTATATTAACTTGGACCGTCTTGCAACATATTCCGACAGAATTATTTGAAAAATCAATTCAGGAAATCAATCGTGTTGCTAAAGCAAATGCTACACTACTGATATGTGAATACACTAAAGAAACACCAAGTAAGTCTACATTTGGCCATTCGATTGAAGAATATAATAATCTATTCGTGGGTTTTGAGTTATTAAAAGCAGATGAAAGAATTACAGAATTGGATTATTTCACTGGTCATGTTATGCTATTTGAGGGAATCAAACAAGAAAATGGAAATAACTGAAATTGAGTAATTTGACGTGAACATTAATGACAGATAGAGCAGTATTGAACATAATTTTAGACAATGAGTTTGAAGATAGATTTCAAAAAGAACCAAACAAGGCTGTAGATGTGATTTTACCTTTGTTAAATTCAAATCCGCTATTATACAAATGTATTCAAAATTTCTACAAAAGAGTACCCATAAATCGATTACTAGTAGGGGATGGTGGTTGCACTGATGATAGTATCAGTGTACTTAAACAATTTCCGAGAGTTGAGATATTTGATCATACCGAATTTGTTTCCCAAGGTTTCTCCATAAAAAAGCTAATAGAGGCCTGTGAAACAGAGTATATGATATATTTTCATGCCGATGTATTCTTAGAAGAAAAATGGTTCGATGTAATGTATGCAAATCGTGAGAAAAATCCATGGTTTGAATCAGGTCGGAAAATGGTGACATTGATTGTATGGGATCCCAAACATGATCAAAATGAAAGAGCATATAGCGGTAGCCAGTTTGGACTTTCCAGTGCTTTAAAAAAAGTAGCAGAAAAAATTGATGATGATTTTCTCCAAAGAAACGAAGATCTTATTATTGCAGAATTAGTTGGGATGGAGAATTACACCAAGGTTACAGAAACTTTTCATTATCATCAAATGTTAAGCAAGCGCGG
Source organism: Candidatus Heimdallarchaeota archaeon LC_2 (assembly GCA_001940725.1). The sequence continues at coordinate 37,119 of MDVR01000041.1, forward strand.
AGAAAAAGAACCACCTATGCTGCTTGATTTTATTCCTCCTAAAATTAGAAGGAAGGATGATCCTGTTTGGGAAAAACGAATCTACACAATGCAATGGAAAGGATTGGTAAAATATTGTGAACCTAATGGATATTTGCGAAATGGAGTTCGATCCTCAATAAAAATTCTTAGGAAACTAAACGCATTTGAAGATGAAAAAGAAAAAGAATGGGTAAACAATACAAATCCTGTATGGTTCGATATTATCTGGGGTCGAACAAATATTTCTGATGTTTTACGGAAACTTATTAATAAGGTATTTTAAGATATAGTAGTAGAATTTTGTTCTATGAGTATTTTAATATCCTTCATGAATAAGGATAAACTAAAAATAGCTAGTAGTAAAATTTTAATAATAAACCTTAGAATGTAAAAATTTGTGAAATTAAGCATCAATAAATAAACTAAGAACAAAATTAACAATAAGATAGTCGGTTTCAATATAATCCATAATGCAGTGGGGTTTAGATTTAATTGGAATTTTACTACAAACCAAGTTATGAGAAATAAGATAAGGTACGACACAAGTGTTGTGTAGGCAGCGGCAATGTAACCGTACTTCGGGATGAACAAAGAGTTTAGAACAATATTAGATATGCCTGCTATTAAAATTGTGACTGAGGAATATATTGTTTTCTTGCTGTACCCAATATACCTTCCATAAACAGCAAACATGGAATAAAATATTATGCCTATGATAACTATGGGAATCACATCTACAGCTTCATGATAAGATTCCTCTGCCAATATGGTAATTATTTCGTCGGCAAAAAACATGATTGTCAACCCAGCAATAGATATTACCGATTGAATTCTTCTTATAAGAAGATCCAATCGATCATTATTATTTGAATCCATTAAATCGAAAAATTCAGGTCCAACCGCAGAATTAGTAGCAGTGACGACCATAATTAGAATTAGTGCGATATTGTAAGCGAGACTATAAAGGCCCGCAGAGCCACTTCCTTCTATATTATTTATCATGATACGATCAAAAATTGCTAGTATTACTCCACTTAATGCATAGGGGAGTAAGGGTAAAGAATAACCAGTGATGTATTTGGTATGTTTCTTAACCAATTTTAGTTTCGCAATTTGCAAAATTTTGTAAAAATAATAAACAGAAAATCCAAATCCTACAATGATGATTCCATAGATTTGACCCATATACTTATTTTCATCTATGTTAAAAACCAAAATGATCGATAGAGTAACTGCAAGATAAGCTGATATAATTCTAATTACAGCAACCTCTTTACTCCTTTTCTGCGGGATCAGTATCTGCATATACATACTAGATAAAATAAGATTAATTGCATTAACCGTAATTAGGATTGGTATTATATGTGGTACATTAAATAAATCTACTAGCTTATCATAAAAAACAATTAACAAAACTAGATTAATAGAAATTGCAGAACCAGTTAATATCATAGTGGACCCTAAAAATTCATCGAAATCATCTGATTTCTCATAATAATAGCGACTTATTGATGTAAACGCATTGATACTTAATATAGGCACAAAAATTACAACATATGCTCTAAAAACTGCAACTAAACCATATTCCTCTGGGGTAAATAATCTAGTAAAAATTGGAATTGTAATAATAGCCAGCCCAGCAGTTGCCATTTCTGCAATTAAATAATTTTTTGAATGAGAAAGTGTTTCAACAAACTTTGATTTCATCATATTTTGATATGAAGATGAGAATTTGAGTTTGATATTTCCCATTTCTTAATTTAATTAGCTTAAAAGCCTCTATAAAGATATTTTTATTTGAATTATATCAGCTCTTCAATATTTATTTAAAATATTTTTGTAGCTCACATTTCAAGCGCACAATAGGTAATTTCGTCAACACAGATATCCAATCTGAGCCCAATATCTTCAGAAACATAGCGAAAGGAGTCTGCAAAACCTAATTTATTCTTCAGAACCATTAGAACTGGATATTGATCAACAGCTTTCATTTCAATTACAGCATTGTCATTCACTCCCAATAGTTCAGTACTAAATTCTCAATCTATCTAAATGGCGATGTGGGTTGTATCGTTTGATCAAATCACCTAAATTCATAAAATCTCTTCAACAACTTCAAACATAGAAGCATGATCTGAAGCTACATAATTATGTCAACGATTCAATTTTATTTAATTCGAATGAAACTCGGAATATGTGAAATAGGTAATTTCTTGATAATTACATCGGTTTTAGAAAAATAATCATCTACAGCTTTTGTTTCACCTGACACGGTATTATAGTCATCCAACATAATTACACCTCCCCGAACCACATGGTTCAATAGACTGCTTAGAATGGTCTCTGTAGGTTCATAAACATCGACATCAATGTGTAACAAAGAAATTCTTAATTCTGGATGTTCTCGTAAATAATTAGGCAATGTTTCATGGATGTCTCCTTCAATTAGCTCATAATTGGTAAAACCCTTTTTACCAAGTGCCACTTCAAGATCATTTTTGGATATGCCATCACCACCTGCATCTTCAAATCTTTTGATGAATTTTTGATCATCTTGATCCTTCACACTTGGGAATTTACCAAATGCATCAAAACCAACAATTTTTCTTGAATATTGCGATTCAAGCATTTCACGGAAGGTGAGCATTCGAATTAATGAGGCTCCTTTGTAAACACCAAATTCGAGAACATGTCCCGGCAGTTCAATTATTGATTTATATAGTTCATAGTGTGATATTAATTTCGAAATGCGAGTAATATGGCTCGTAAGATAAAAACCATTTTCATATTCCCAATTTTTTGTAAATTCAAAACCAAATACACTTTCCATTAAAATATCCTCAAACATGATCTACACAAAATAAAGTAGATCGTAATAAAATTAATCGAAATTTTTTATAAAAACTTATTTTAACTAGAGCATAAAAAATTTAAGTTTAATACTAAAGGAAACTATTTTCTATTGACCAAATTCATTATTAAATTATATATGTCAAACATAGAAAATATAACAAAGACAATTAATAGTATTTTTTAACCATCAGAGTTGGATCTAAATATTCCGTTTGAATTAGACGAGATGATTAATAAAAAAATGGGTTTAATTCCTGAGGATTACTCAAGATGCCAACGATCAAGTGGGAATTCATTGGTTTTTAAAATCCAAATTATGTGACTGGTTCAAAGTCACTAAAGAGCCATTGATTGTAAATGGTGCAGTGAGGTCATATTCTTGACAAATCGATTAATAGTTTACATTTCATCTTATACACATCTTTCAATTCCTCAATATCAACAAGTCCTCCCACACTTAAGTAATTATGAAAATTTATATTTCGATGTTAAAGATCCGGTAACCCTAGCTTATGGTGTAAATAGAGTTTCATCAAAGTCATTACTGGTTGAGATATTTGATGAATACCTAGAAATTGATGCTATACCAGTCAAAAAAAGGCAAAGGAGCTTCAACCTTATTCATTTTGTAAAGAACTTAATTCAAATTAGAAAATATAGGAAAACAATTTTCTCTACTTTAAACGAATTAAAACCATGTGCTATCATTAGTTGTTCTGACAATTCATTAAGTGACAGAATTTCTATTGAATGGTGTTTAAAGAAAATGATACCTTTCATTATTATACAACCATCATTCCTAGGAGGCTTCAAAGAATATCGCATACCAATCATTGACAAATTGAAATATTTTGTATTCAATCAAATATTAAGGGTCCCCCTTGTTAGCAAAACATATAATTTCGGAGAGGTAAATTATAAAACTCATTTAATATTATGGCACGAGGCATTTGCAAGTAATCCCACACGTCCTAATTTATATTTTACAGGTAATCCGCAACTGGATTCGCTTTTTAAGAAACAATCAACAGAAATCAGAAAAAATGGAAACATAATAATTTGTACACAGGGAATTGATGAGATTTGGGGAATGGATCGTTTTATGGAGATAATCGAGATCTATAAACAAGCAATTACATCAAACCCTAACCATCATTTCTATATCAAAGTTCATCCTCGCGAAATAATATCAAAATATATGCTACTAATACCCTCATCTGATTTTCCTAATGTGACAATTACACAAGACATGGATCTATCCGCTTTATTTGAAATTTCAGATCTCCAAATTTCAGTTCTATCATACACAACTATACAAGCCGCAGCAATGGGTCTTCCTGTAGTAATGATTAATCCCAATTGGTTGGACATTGAACTCAAAGATTACATCGGGGTACCTCTTGGAATAATAGTATCTGAAAAACATGAAATTAAGAAAGCCATCGAACAAGGTCTTGATCCAGCTTATTTGCAAGATTATCATCAAAAACGAATAAATTTTTTTAATGATAATTATTTTTCATCTGATGGAAAAAGCAGTAATAGAGCAGCTACTATGATAAACAGAATAATTGAAATGAATACCACCTAACTTTTTAAATTTTAACTCAAATTAGTTTCCAGTATTTTTTCAGCAATTTTCCAATCCCATATCGTATCTATTTCGAAAGCTTCTCTTTGTGAAACCTCCATGATTTTAGAATTTGAGGGGTAAAAGGTTTTCTCTTCCAAAAATACGCTAGTTTTAAGTAAATAAATGGATCCTGTCGGGTAATAATATTGTGTGACATCCTGCCTTCTTCTGTAAGTTTCGGGATTTAAATAAGGGATCACTTGTCCACTTTTTGATTTACTAAACATAAGAATTGGATATTGGTCTACTTTTTTCATTGCTACAATGGCGTTGATATCATTATCAAATAATTTTAGTGCATGACTAATGTTTTCTGGAGATCTAAATGGTGAAGTTGGCTGTAATAATAAAAATTTATTAGGTACACGCTTAACACTTTCAAATATTTCTTGAATGACTTCAAACATTGATGCTTTGTCAGAGGCTGTTTTCTCACTCCTTACATGAATATTTACTTCATTTTCAGAGGCTATATCCATGATTTTATCATCATCAGTCGAAATTAATAATTCAAAATTGATCTGACTCTGTCTAAATGCATCAATTGAATACTGGATTAGAGATTTATCACCCAATTTTTTCCAATTTTTTCCTTGAACTCCTTTCGATCCCATTCTTGCAGGAATAATCGCAATTCCATCTGCCATCAATAGTTTTAAATTCTTGAAAATTTACATATTTTGGTTTTACAACTAGAAAAATTACGTTTTGTACATTATTATTTTAATTATTAATGTTTAGTACATTAATCGCGATTCGATTTTTTTTTGACCTTGATAAATATGTATTCTTGAGCCATGTCAGCGTGTTAGATCAAATTGAAATCATAGGAGCTGGCCAAAAAGGGAGTAGTCATCTTCTGACACTAGCTAATTTAAAAAATTCATCCAATATTTATGTTATTGACCCATCCACAGACTCTCTAGAAGTTGCGAAAAATATGTATTTGGAAGTAAATTCTAACAATCAAGATCTCAATGTTACATCTAATACAGATTCCTCATTGTTACCGAATTCTTTGGATTTAGAAATAATTGCTACTAATTCTAATAGTGATAGTAGGGTTACTATATTTGAAGCTTCCTCAAAGTTACATATTTCGTTTATGATCTCTTGAATTCGCACCTTATCACCTTAAATTATGATTTTGATAAAAACGTTTGTCCTATCACATGAGGAGGGATCTCTGAAATATAATTCCACTCTTACACATCCTTCAACGTTAAGGAACGAGGCGCAATCATTAACTACATAATGGACACTAACAATCAGACAATGAGGATGACAAAAGATCATCAGTCTTTTCCACATTTTAGTGAAATTGCATCAATTGTAAATAATAAAACAATCTTGGTTACAGGGGGAACTGGTTCAATTGGTAGTGCTATTGTGCAGAGATTATTGCAATTCAAACCGAAAACAATACGAATTTTGACAAATGATGAAGATTCTCTCTTTCAACTCTCTCAGCAGCTGAAAGAACACCGTGAAATCCTACGGTTCTTTTTAGGTGATATAAGAGAGTATTTGAGAATAAAAAAAGCGATGAGCAATGTTGACATTGTTTTCCATGCTGCGGCATTGAAACATGTGGAAATGGGTGAATTTAATCCATTTGAAACTATTAAAACCAATGTTCAAGGAACTCAAAACATGATTGAATCGGCATTAAAAGTAAATGTTGATCGATTTGTCAATATAAGTACAGACAAAGCTGCAAATCCATTAAATGTGATGGGGGCTACAAAATTGTTATGTGAAAAACTTGTGACAGCTGCAGAAACTTGGCGAGGTGAGGCGCGTACAAAATTTTGTTCTGTTAGATTTGGTAATGTCTTTGGTTCACGTGGTTCCCTTTATACAATTATTAAAAATCAGATTGAGAATGATCAACCATTAACAATTACCCATCCAAAGATGACTCGATACCTTATGTCTATTAATGAAGCTGTAAACTTAATCTTTTTTGCTCTCATTAATGAGCAACGTGGAGAAATTTATGTACCAAAAATGAAATCAATTCAAATTGACAGGTTGATAAATTTAACTGCGAAACATTTATGCAAAAAATTAGGAAAAGATAATACCGAAATTTCAGTAAAGAATACCTCTATTAAGCTTGGGGAAAAGATGCATGAAGAGTTGGTGACGGCAGATGAAATAAGGTATACATATGATCATTCAGGATATCTAATTGTACAGCCAGATCTACCAGTTGAATCCAAATATGATTGGTCTGAAAATGCTTCAGCAACTGATGATAAAAGTTATTCCTCTCTTAAAGGGGAAAGATTTGAAGATGAAGAGATATTTGCAATGATTGATGAGATTGAAGCAAGTTATCTAGGTAAATAGTAAATTATCAAAGAAGTTTTCTTGTTTAAATTATTAATACGCCTAAATTAGTAACGATACAATTTAACGGATATTGTAAAAATTAGATTCGTGGATGTATATAATTTAGCATACCCCAATATACAAGAAGAAGATATCAATGCTGTAGTTTCTGTTCTCAAGAGTTTACATTTATCTTTGGGTCCCAAAATACCCGAATTCGAGGAAATGGTTGCTAATTATACAGGTACAAAGTCTGCCGCAGCAGTAAGCAGCGGGACCACAGCTCTATTTCTCTCGTTGATTGCTAAAAATATCAGAAATTCGTCAAACGAGATCATTACATCTTCTTTCTCATTTATATCTTCTGCAAATGTGGCTATCCATGCAGGTGCTAAACCTGTTTTTGCCGAAATTGATGAAAATTCTTTCAACGTAACACCAGAAACGATAAATGAAAAAATTAATGCGAACACAAAAGCTATCATACCGGTCGATATTTTTGGTAGGCCGATTGATTGCAAAGGATTTAGAGAATTAGCAGACGACCATAATTTGTTTTATCTTCAAGACTCTTGTGAGGCACTCGGATCTTTTCAAAATGGGGTACACACTGGTAGTCAAGCAGATGCTGCAACTTTTGCCTTTTACCCCAACAAACAAATGACAACTGGAGAGGGCGGAGTGATTGTATCAAATGATCAAGATTTTATTCAAAACGTGAAAAGTTTGAGGAATCAAGGAAGGGCTATAGATACAAGCTGGTTACTTCATGATAAAATCGGATATAACTTCAGACTAACTGATATCCAAGCAGCTCTTGGAATTTCACAACTTAGTCGAATTGAACAATTCATCAAAGCAAAACAACAAATTGTTGAATGGTACAATGAAATTCTTGGTAAACATTCAGATATCCGCGTACCGTCTTCTCCAAGCAATGAGCGGATATCTTGGTTTGTTTACACTCCAAAAATAAATTTTGATAATTTAAAATTAGATCATCGAGATCAATTAGTGGACCTTTTGAGGGATAAGGGAATTCGTGCCGGTAGATATTTTGTACCAATTCATCTCCAACCTATCTATCGATCCATGTTTGGTTATGAAGAGGGTTTCCTACCCATAACCGAAAAAGTAGCTACACAAACAATTGCTTTACCTTTTCATAGTTTTCTAAAGAAGGAACATGTCGAACATATTTGTGATAATCTATTGAATTTAATTGACTAGTTTACCGGAATTTAAATTATAATTTTTAATGATACAAAACAAGAAAAATATAGAACCCACGTGGAAAATAAAATAGTGGAATTCAAAATTTTCGAGACGCAGAATGAAAATTGGAACGACACATTAGTAAAACATAGATTAGCTGATCCCCATTATTCTCGGGAATATGCTCTATTGTTTGAGAAGGTCACTTCAAATCCAGAGTTTAATCAAAATTTTGTGGGTAAACATTACCTGATTGTTTATACAAATAAAGATGGTATACTCGTTTATCCAACAATTAAGCGTGAAATTACTATTTTAGGTCATAAAATTAATGACCTAACATCACCTTATGGATATGGTGGACCTTTAATTCGTGGAGATAATAAGCCAAATATATATAAAGAATTCCGAATTGAATTTGATACCTGGTGTCAGAATAATGATATTATTGCTGAGTTTTCAAGATTACATCCCTTATCTAGAAATCATGAATTTATAGAATCTATTGAACCAGGCAAGATAACTAATATTTCAACTGTTTACTATCTTGAAACTGGAAAATCATGGGAGGAACTATATTCAAATTTCAAAAAAAGAGTTCGAACCTATTATAAGAAGCGGGATTTATCAGTCAAGAAGGTCCCTATCACTACTGAAAATGCAAAAATCTTTGAAGATCTTTATTCTCAAACCATGAAGCGAATCTCCGCTGAAAACAAATATCATTTTACCGAAGAATTTTTTGTGCGCACTTTCACATTATTGAAAGAAAAATTGTTGATGATACTTGCTGAGGATCAGGAGACCGGTGAGAAATTATCGGCTCTTTTGGTTCTTCAATTTGGTGAATTTGCATATTATTGGCTTAGTGCAACAGCAGATTCGGCTCGTAATAGAAAATACAGTCCAACTTATCCTTCTTTGGCTGAAGCGATCAAAATACTGTTAGGTTCTGAATCATCCTTCTTCCTTCTTGGAGGTGGATATAAGAAAGATGATAGCTTAGCTCAATTTAAAAGAGGTTTTAGTAATGATCCAATACCATTTTATATTTATTCAAAGATTCATAACTTGAAAAATTATGAGAACCTGATTCGAGAAATTGAACTTAATTTTTCCATTGATATGGACAAAATTAATTATTTTCCTAAATATAGATATCCGGAGTTAATTCAAAAGTATTAAGAAATCTTATAGATGATCGAAAAATATTATGAATTCATGGGATCCTATTTGGGAAGATATTCATGCCACAGAGGAGTGGGGACGTTATCCAACTGAAGATCTTATTCGTTTTGTTGCAAGGAACTTTTACAAATCGACCTCCCGACAAGATACAAAGTTTTTAGATTTAGGGTGTGGCGCCGGTGCAAGTTCATGGTATTTGGCAAGGGAAGGATTTAATGTCAAGGGTGTAGATGGATCACAATCTGCGATTGATAAAGCAAGGAAATATTTACTCAAAGAGAACCTAATAGCTGAATTCCAGGTTGTGGATTTCGTTAAAACTCCATTTACTGACCATTATTTTGATTGTGTAATCGATATAGCCAGTATCCAACATAATCCAAAATCATTGATCCCAAGGATCATAGATGAAGTCCATAGGGTTTTGAAACCAAACGGAAAATTCTTCGGGATAATGGTAGCTGAGGGAACAATAGGTGATAATGTATCAACTAATGAAAGAAAGGATGGTCCATTATCAGGTAGGGGATTGACAACATTTTTCTCTGAGGAAGAAGTCATAGAGTATTTTAAAAGCTTTAAAACTGTGAATATCTATTATAGATTAAGATCTGTAGAGAGTGGTATATACAAGGAATGGATAATCTCTGCATCAAAAACCTAACTTATTTTTAGTTAGAGTAAAGATGAACATTAAAACACAGTAATAATTTCTAAATTTGATGAAATCTTTTTCGATCGGGAATCGAAAAGTTGGAGATGATCATCCAGCTTTTATTATTGCTGAAGCCGGTGTGAATCACAACGGTGAAATGGCACTAGCAAAAAAATTGGTCGAAACAGCCGCGAATGCAGGAGCCGATTGTGTGAAATTTCAAACTTTCGAACCGGAACTAGTCGCAAGCTCCCAAGCTCCAAAGGCAGAATACCAACAAGAACAAACAGATCCTAATGAATCACAACTTGACATGATTAAGAAATTGTATCTTCCTCAAGAATCATTCCTAGAGTTAAAGGACTATGCATTAGATTTGAATCTCATTTTTATGTCAACAGCATTCGATTTCAAGAGTATTGAATTTTTATCTGGGATTATCCCTGCATTCAAGGTACCTTCTGGTGAAATAACCAATGATTGGTTTCTGGAAGCAATGGCTAAGAAACAGAAACCAATGATAATTTCAACAGGTATGTCCTCCTTAGGTGAGGTTGAGCATGCGATAGCAGTCGTAAGAAATCATGGAGCATCTGATTTAGCTGTACTTCATTGTACCTCAAACTACCCTGCATTGCCAAAGACCGTTAACCTGAGAGCAATGAATTCGATGGGTCAAGCCTTCAATCTTCCCTTTGGATTATCTGATCATACAGAGGGTATTGATATTGCAGTTGCTGCGGTTGCAAGGGGGGCAAAAATTATAGAAAAACACTTCACATTGGATAAATCTTTACCTGGTCCAGATCATACAGCATCTCTGTCTATTGAAGAGCTGAATCAGTTGATTCGATCAATAAGGAATGTAGAAGAGGCTTTAGGGGATGGTATTAAGCAAATTCAGGAATCTGAAAAAGAGGTAAGAGATGTGGCTAGACGAAGTCTAGTTGCTTTGGAGGATCTCCAGAAAGATACAATCTTAGGAAGGGACAATCTGATACCTAAAAGACCCGGTACCGGAATTCCGATTAAAATGTTCGAATATGTAAAGGGAAGAAAACTAAGGCATGATGTACAGAAAGATAAACTAATTACGTGGGAAGATCTCTATTAGTAAATCAATGGAATATTTCTTGTAAAACCTTGATTATACGTTGTATATCCTCATTTCCATATCTTTGATCAATTGGTAGAGTAATAATTTCACTCGAGATGAGATGAGATTCGATATGCTCATGGGGAATGATGTTTTCCAATTCCCAGTGTATTGGAGGATAGATACCTTGTTCTATCAATTTTAATTTGACTTCATCTCTTCGATTTGTTAAAATTGGAAAACCAAGAGGGACAAATTGGTCAGCTAAATCTGAAATTGGCGATTGAATATCTATATTCACTAGTCCTTCTTCAAGTTGTCTGTAATTATTGATTCTCTTCATTTTAATCTCATCATAATCAAGTGAGTTCAACATAATTGAGGAAAATTTTGATATCGCATTTTTCCCTATTGTTTTCGTATCTAAAATTTGTTCGGAATTCCTGAGTAAGGATAGAAATTTTGCTTTTAATCCCGGATTTGGGTTGTTAAGATAAACATTCTTCAGGATCATTCCGCTTATTTTTATTTCAGACCAATGAGTTATTGGACTGAGGGTAACATTTGTTAAAGGTGAGTCTGAAATTACAATACCTCCGTCAGAGATTGGGAAATATTTCCTTAAACTTGCAATTATATAATTTGAATTGAAATTAGTGTTGATCATTAAATATGGGTTATGAAACATATCATCAATGACAAAAATTTTTTCTCTATTACGGACTTCAATTTTTGGTAGTTTAGGATCTCCAAAATAACTAATTCTTAACACTACAGAATGATCTCGTAATTCAGTAATTAATGGCGCATTAAATTTCTTATTTTCAATTACATTATAGTATCTAATCTCAAGACCTAATTGTCTTATTGGTTCAACTACTGAATCACATAAATAATTTGGAACATATACTAATGGTTTTTTTGAAATTTTGTCCATTATATCTTGTAAAATTACGTATAACGCAGTTCTACCTGAATCAACCAACATTTGAAATTTATCAGCCGTCTTAAAATATCGATTGAATCTATTTTCTTGAATATTAAGTGCATTTAAAGAGATGTTGAAGTCCCCACCTATTTCTTTACTCATTACCCATGTACCTCTTCAGAATCGAAAAGATCAATTCACTAGAGTTACCTTCACCATAGGGGTTCTTAGTATTTTGAATCAATTTGTGAAAGGTTTCATCATTCAACGCTTTTTTAATAGCTGCGGTGATTTGTTTACTGTCATAATTTACATTGATTATATTATTAGCTTGTAGACGACCGTCTTGCCTAGTTCCAATATTGATCACTGGTTTTTGTAAACTAGGTGCTTCAACAATTCCAGCACTAGAATTACCTATCATCACATCACAATGTTTCATTACATTGATAAATTCATCTCGTTCTAAATTTCTAACTGAAGACAGGTTTTCTAAGCTCTCATGAGCTTCAATTACATTGATAATTTCTTGACTTCCTGCATCTGAATTGGGATAAACGATTAGTTTGTTTGCAGTAAAATTCGAAATTGCATCGATAATTGCTAACATATGGTCCGCCGTGTCAGCAACCTCACTTGTAACTGGATGCTGAATAATCAAAATAAGAGGTAATCCTTCATTTAGATGCAGTTTTTCGAAAAGTTCAGCTCTATTTATGAAATTAAATGTAATTAAGTCATCTAGACCCGGTTCACCGACAATATGTACTTGATGTTGTTTGATGTTTAAACTACCGATTAACCTATTCGCACTGAATTCTGTAGCAGGACAGTGAATATCTGCGAACATAGAAATAGCATTTCGAATTTTATCGTCAATAGATCCTGTTACGTCTCCACCCGATACATGGCAAATTGGTATGTTCATATGGGAAGCAGCTATTGCTGCCGCCAGTTGTTCTCCTCGATCTCCCTGTAACAATACCAGATCAACATTTGTTTCTGTCAGTAACTTTGTTATTCCTATCATGCAATTGGCAAGAGAAATAGACATGGCTGCTGTCGAATCATCTTGAGGTGAACTCTCAACTTTTCCCAGTATCTCAAAATTTTCCTTCTCAATTTCCGTGATAGGAATAACAAAGTTACTGACAGAAACAAATGTTGATCTGGTATTGTTACAGTGAATATCTGCGAACATAGAAATAGCATTTCGAATTTTATCGTCAATAGATCCTGTTACGTCTCCACCCGATACATGGCAAATTGGTATGTTCATATGGGAAGCAGCTATTGCTGCCGCCAGTTGTTCTCCTCGATCTCCCTGTAACAATACCAGATCAACATTTGTTTCTGTCAGTAACTTTGTTATTCCTATCATGCAATTGGCAAGAGAAATAGACATGGCTGCTGTCGAATCATCTTGAGGTGAACTCTCAACTTTTCCCAGTATCTCAAAATTTTCCTTCTCAATTTCCGTGATAGTGTAACCATGCTGAACACTCAAATGCATGCCAGTGATAATAAATTTCAAATCAAATTCTGAAGATTGATGAATTTTTACCAGAGTTGATCTCATAAGGCCAAAATCTGCTCTAGTTCCCGAGATATACACAATTGTATTCATGATCAATTCCCAATTTTCGCTATAAACTATAGACCGAGGGGTTTTATTAAGCATATATTATTTCACCTTCATTTTCAGTGAATTTTTATGACATAATACTCAAATCGCGACCATAGTTTCAATCATAATAGCAAATTTCGATATTAGGATAAACCTATATTACATAGATTTTTTATTGAAGGCCGAGAAATCGATAAAGATATAATATTATTATTAAAAAAGACACCCACTTTCTATTTCAAGTTAATTATATACTCGATCGGGAATACACATCATCTAAATTGTACGTCAGTACTCGCGTATCTAAAATAATATCATAATTATCTAGAATATTAGCTAAGATAAATAGATTCAAAAAATGGTGAATTCGCATTTAGTTGACTAAACAAATGAAAAGACACCAAAGTAGAGTAAAATTCCACACAAAAAAAGTCATTGGAAAAGCCATAGCTGATTCGCAATCTTGGGTTTCTGGATCATCCAAGTATGATTCAAATCAAATTTTCAGGACAATTGTCCTATCGGGTTTGAGAAAAACTTCCATTGAAGATCAGAGCGCACTTCAACTAGAACAGGCAGGGGGCTATGGTAGTAGTCCCTCCGCTGATGTTGTTATGAAAATCTTAGATCTAGAATATAGAAACGTGGAACTTAGAAAGATAGAGAGAATAATTTCACATAATCTTCAAAAAATGGCAATGCTTCTTCCACAATTTACTAGAAAGAAAAGATCAGTGATCTTGGCAATTGACCTTCATGATGAGGATTATTACGGTAAACAATTAATAGACCAGAGAGAAATCACAATGTTTGGACAGTTAAAGAATCGCTCTGGTAATGTATCTGGTAACAAGCGTAGAGTGTTTCGCTATGCGACCGCAGCAATAGTTTCCTTTGGTAAGAAACTCCAGATCCCAATTACTATTGCTTTTGCCGTTAACTACAAAGGACAAACCAGAGATGATGTTCTCAAAAATATTTATGATCAAATCCTTCAACTCAATTTGAAAATTGAGTGCATGGTCATAGATGGTGGATTTGCAAGTACTGGTTGTTTCCGATTCTTAAACTCTCAACAAGTTCCATTTGTATCTCGAGGTAAGCTGTACAAGAAAAAAACATATCCTGATGCAGATCATAACTTTGTGCACACCCAACTTGGATATGATGGTCCCTACAATGTTAATGCATACATTGTCGAGCAGAGGAGTGCAACTGGAGGTATTCATAGAATGATGTACTTGAGTTCTGAGACAATAACACCCAAACTACTTGTCAAGTATTATGGAAAAAGATTCAGAATTGAAAACACTTACAGACACGCTAGAGTTTCTAAAATTCGCACTTCAACTAGTAAAGTACACTTACGATGGGTATTATTTGCTGTTTTGCTTTTGTTGGAGCTACTATGGGAAATCACCAGGTACATTGGCAAGGCCCTAGGTGCCAGTGATTACAACTTCAGACAAAAATTAATAAATCTCTACTTCCAGGATTTCCTGCAGGAACAACTTATCCCTGCAATATATCAATTTGAATAGATGTTTGTTTGATTGAAGGAGGTGGTAGTTAAGAAACGCAAGTACTGACGTACAATATTACAAACGCTGAAATTAACCAATTTCAGACGATCAGGCGAGATGATGTCGGCACTACTCCATTTAGACAAACTATTTGGAGCTACTTTTCGCATGAATCAAGATATATATTTAAAGCGATTAATCTTTGATTGCTTCTACATAAAGTGATATTTTCGGATGGGTATTGTCAAAAAGATTTATGTTTCTCATAACAGGAGAGAAACTCTGACCGTATCCAGACTTAAATATATACTTAGTTTTAAACCCAGCCTTTTCTAACATTCTACTTACTTTATCAAAGGACCACCAGTTTAGGTGATTACCGGGATTTTCATTTTGAATATCTATTAAACACTTGGTAGTACAATAATTAAGTGCATCTTGAAATTCCATTGTTGAAAATATTTTATCAAACTCCTCATCATTTATTTTATCTGATTTGTCATAATAATGTAAGGTGGATGTTTGACTGGCGAAATGATACAAGAAAATTTGTTGTATTGATGCTTGATTCATTGGTTTCGTAATTTTAACTCTATCAATTTCTTTTTTGACACTGTAACTATCTATCCAGAAAAAATAATCTAAATCATTATCTTTCATTGCTCTGTATTCTAACTCAATATTGGGTGTTATAATGCGAAATATTCCATTTTTTTCTAAGATCCTGTAAGTTTCATTAAATATATTTTGTGCGGCTTCATCGTTAATATGTTCAATTGTATGACTAGTATACACATTTTTTGCTATCCCATCTTCTATCGGTAATTTATCCAAAGAAAATAAATTGAAATTTATATAGTCCGATTGCACTGCAGAGTACCAATCACTGGAATAATCTATATTTGTCCAATACGGATGATTAAAACTACCGGCCCCAATATTGTAGAATCTTTTATTTTTTAATGTTTGCTCGTCATAGTTATTGTTATAGAGCTTGATTTCATAGATATCGCGTTTACGCGTTAAATCAAAACCAAAGAAATTAAAGAATTTTAGAACTAATTTCTTCATGTTTCAGAGTTTTTTTTATAAAAATAAAGGTTTCTATAACTATACGCGTTACTAGTGTTTACAAAAGTAAAAGACGCTCAAGAATGTCTAGATCGATCGTAAAGTCAGATCTATGAGGAATAGCTAATTTCTTGATAGTCACATTAGGATGTGAAAAATTTCGTCTACTGCATTTGTCTCTCCAGAAATGGCATTATCAATCCCGCAATACCAACATTGATGATCGTCATTTTTATTGTGAATTTACAGATTATTAAGCTCACAATAAATTAACAGATATATGTAATGGAAAGTTATACCGAGTGTAGTTGCTTCGCGAGATGAGATAGGAAAATGGCAGAGAAAACACGAATTATTGGAATTATTGGAGCAGGACAGATTGGAAGCAGACATCTACAAGCTATTGCCAAACTGACTGAAACTACAAATATATATATTGTAGACACCTCAACTGATTCTCTGAACATTGCCAAGCAACGATTCAAAGAAATTGTTAATAATGAAGCTGAAATTAGTACATCTTATCTTACTAACCAAATGGACTTACCAGCGGAACTGGATATTGTAATTGTGTCGACCAACTCGAATATTAGAGCTAAAGTCATTGAGAAATTATTAGAAAATAAGAAAGTTCGGTATTTATTGCTGGAAAAAGTCTTATTCCAAAGTTCAAGTGACTACGAGAATATTGCTTCCTTGTTGAAAAAGCATAGGACTTTGGCTTGGGTAAATTGTCCCAAACGAATTTGGCCAACTTATCAAAAAATGTTTTCTGAGTTGAAACAGGCAAAAAACCTTCATATGATTGTTAACGGTTCTAATATTGGATTAGGATGTAATACAATTCATTATATCGATTTAATGTCTTTCTTCACAAATGAAACAAATATTAAAATCAATTCAGATTTACTGGAATCTGAAATTATTCAATCCAAACGGAGTGGTTTTATTGAGCTAACAGGTACTTTGAGAATTGAAACATCTAATAATTCAACTTTGACAATTACATCATATAATGAAGAGGATATTCCTTTCATTGTTTTCATTTCAAGTGATGTGTCAAGATATATAATTACAGAAAGTGATAATAAAATGTTGGTCTCCAATGTGTCCACCAATTGGAAGTGGACAGAAACTGATTTTATCACCCCTT
>MDVR01000042.1 GCA_001940725.1 Candidatus Heimdallarchaeota archaeon LC_2
TTCCCCTTTTTCATATGTCTGATCATCTTAAAATTAACTTCTCGATACTTTGAATTGATTTGATGAGGACTCCATAATTTGAGAGTATGCCTGACACGATTTGGATGGGGTATCTCAGGAATATATTTCTTTGCGAATCGTTGAAGTGCTCGATTACTATCTGCCAAAATAGCATCGCTGAGCAGCAGTGTTGCCTGTTGGATACTTGTGGCAGTGATGGTTGTCATCATGAGCAGCAGTAAGCATATTTCCATCGGTACGGCATTACACCCGTTTTTAACTTTCTGGGGTATATTTTTGATAAATTCCGGTATGATACTCTGAATAAATCTATCTTTTAGCTTGAACTGATCAATTCTACTGTAAGTTTTCATATCTGGAGATTCGCGATCTTCATAATAATTTTATGAAAAACTGTAATTTGAGGTTTAATTGAGAATATAAATCGATGCAAAGATCATTATCATCATTATCATCTAGTGACTGGTTAATTAATGAACTAATAAGCAAAGACATTAACTGGATCGATTTCCTGTTCTTCCTTGAATACGGTATTAACTTTGTATTTTTCCTCATCAGTAAGAGTTAGAATATCCAATACATGGTATATCCGCCGTTCCCCTGTGGCATCATCCATAAACACCAATTTCTTTTCGGAATTAATACCTACCACAATTCCATTCGTGATGAATTTAGGGATAGTATATCTACCATTAACAATCCCAGAAGCAACATCCCCCACTCTCACTTTATACCCATTATGAAATTCTACCATATTCTCATCTATGGATTTAATTGGTAACATCTCTCCATATTTAGCGTAGATTGTCTCTGACATTCCAATCAGAAATCGACGAGCATCGGGTCCCGAGGGTGACTTTCCATAATTCTTGTTATACGTCATTTTTCTTATATTTTTAGTAAATTCCGAGGCTAAATCATTGCTGAAGATCGGTTTGCTCATTCTGAGATTTTCCCGACACATATTCATAAATGCATCTACGATATCGAATTCAATTAGTCTATTGAGTCCAAATTCTCTTCCAATCAAATCATTATCCATATCAATTTTCACATCACAACTGGAATTGTCACTGAAACTCAATTTCAACTCCGCTACCTGTGGTGGTCCTGAATCATATTCCATTAAATATGGATAAAGAAAATCATTGCACTCAGAAATCTTATTGAAACTATGTTCTTGTTCAATTCCCAAAACCTCGGAAGGATAAAGAATTATCTTAGCTATCGGAAAAGCTTTTGTCATTTCTAGTGGATTTGTATTTCCAAACACAATCTATACCCTTACTACTTATTATATTGATTAATATATAAATAACTAGGGAATGAAATCCAGAATTGATAGATCATCAATCTATGATTTCGTCAGATGTCAGAATCACTGATCGATCTGCGGTGACCATGTAATCGGATCCATTTTTTGAGCACCAAATGACCCACATTTTTCAGTGGATAAAATTTGTCTTAATTTCAGTGAATTAATTATGAGATCAATTTTCAAAGTTGTTTTTGAAAGTGGGTGTCTACTAGGTCGAAAAGTGGGTCCAAACTCAGGGTCACCGCAGATCGATAGGACATGAATGACCGCAACACAATTATTTCAAAGTTTCATACATTTCCGTACCGACAAATTTTCGATAAATTCCCTTGGTTACTTAAATAAAATTCTTCACATATTATTATTCTATGAGTGTAATTACACTACTCGACATGAATATAGAGGAATTCATTGCAGAAGTACCATTCAGGATTCCAAGTGCAAGAAATCGTGCACTGCAAAGTCTGAAGAACGCTGATTTACATCAGGGGCGACAATTACTAATGATGAATAGAGATGAAATAGAGAGTATTGAGGGAATGTCTGAACGCACAGCCGATATAATATTCAGGCATTTGATCATGCTACGGGGTAGTAATCTGAAACCTGTATCACAGATGAAACAGGAATTTGAATACTTGGAAACCAATATTGATAGTTTGAATGAGGAATTGGGTGCAGGATATTTTAACTCATCAATTGATGGGGTGGGTATCCGAAGTGGATCAATTATCGAACTTGTAGGTGAACCAGGGATAGGAAAGACCAAACTATGCCAATCACTTGCATTGCAAATGATGAAATACAAGAAGGATGATGGATGGAATAAAAAAGTGTTGTTTTTCGATTCATCTTTTGAGTCTCCACTGGCAAATATGAAGGTGCTGAATGAATTTCACAAGGTATCTGAGTCACAGCTGGAGAAGAATTTGTATGTAAGTAACGCAAGAAATCTTGATGAGATCCTTACCCATCTCAAATCACAAGATCCCTCGAAAATTGGAATGGTAATAATTGATAATATATCCGAGATAATTGCTAATCAATATCCAAATAGTCATTTTAGAATAAATGGGATGCTATTCTCTACTATTGGGCACAGGGACAGATTATTGCATCAAATCTTCACCTATCTCAGACAATTGGGTTACTACTTTGGTACTATAACACTAGTTACCAACAGTCTGGAACGCTATTACCAACATATACCTCATGGTCTAGAATTCATATCAAAATTGGAATATTCCATCAAGTACTTTTGCAGTATGAGTCTTTTTATCAAACGAGCATTGAAAACCGAACAGAAAGAAATGCAAAGGGTTGGAAAACACATCCCCTCATGGTCATATGGGCAAGGACAGATTGATAGCTCTCCTATAACAATTCGTTGTACCAAATCAAATCAGCACCGTAAATTCAGGGCTCCTGCAATTGTATCCAAATACGGAGTGCTTGGTAGTACTGAATACAATAATGTTTTCAAATATCAATCTGAAAGTCTAGATCAGTTCAAATAAGATTTCCAGATTTTAGTAATAACTGATCCTTGTTTATTTAAATGAAATTGAGATTTAACAACTAATGTGTTAATAGAGGACATCGAATGACCTATCTTCTCCTCTTACTATTCGAGAATTTAACTAGTAGCATAATAATTACAACCCATAACCATATTGGAATGGACCTTTTTACACTATCTGGATTAATTTGAAATCTTGCTGCTTCCACCCATTCTGCTTCCTGATTTATTGAATCCATATATGATTGGTTTCCCAGGTACTGGACGAGATTTGTTTCATAGAATTTGTACCCCAAATAGAAACTCAGAATTGTTGGTTGAGGCTTGCTCAAATCAAATATGTGCAGATCAATTGTGAAGCGAAAGGTATTTTCATTATCTTCTAATCCAATATATTCTTTGAAAGTCTGTAATGTATTAAATGGACCGAATTTGTGAAATCCATAGTAGTGTGTGAAATTATTATTATCTCTGACGTGTAATCCAATTTGACCACCGATCACATCAATATTATCTCCAAACTCATCGAGATGGAAATCTATATTAACTTCATACGTTTGATTTAGGTACCAGCGAGCGGGGGTGGTGATTTTATAGTGAAATCGGGTTCCATATTTTGTTTTATAATCATCTGAGTTTATTGACTGAGAAGCAAAACTATTATCTACTGAAGGTAGGAAGATCAAAAAAATTGTTAGGATGACCATCATCGTTATTTTTGAGTTGATCATGATAAAACTAAGCAGCCAATTATATATAAACAACCATTATTCACAGATAGCATTCTAAATAGATGGAAGAGATAGAAGACGTGGAAAAAATGGGTTTCTTGGTTACGTTTTTTACCATTAACTACCTCTCTTTCATTGTTAAGAATGGATGGCTCGGTATATTTGCTGGTCTGTTGCAGAATTAATTTTTATAATAGATTTATCTAATCTTTGACATCTTTTCCTAACGGGCATCATTTAGGATTGAAATCAATATCCAGTTTCAAGTCTTAAACTATGTTTGCATTGATAATTCACACGTTTCCGTACCGACACTGTTTTGTTATATTTTCAGATTCCTCACCGACAAAAAAAATGTTGTTTATTTATATAGAATTCGAATACTATTATTTGCATGGAGAATCAATCCATAATGGATATTGATGCACCCGTCATTGTTAAACTCGACAAATTTTACCAAGGCAATATTTTCATTGATGATGGTATGATCGCGGTATGTAGGTTCAGCGGCTATCTGGTGGAATTGGATATATCAACAAGAACAAAGGTTGACCTTTCATTATTATTTGACCTATTTGAGGATGAATTCAGCGAGGTCTATGATCAGATTGTTGAGTTTTATGAGGATAGTGATTTTTTATCTTTAGCCGAGGATTGTATCACAGCTGTGTCCAGTAAATCGGTTCAGCGTTATTGTCGGACCACTTATAAACAACTGGAGAAGGAAGATGTAATTGATGCCAGGATAGAATTATTAAATAAACTACTTGTCGATTCAACATTAACTCCAGATAAATTACCATTGCCCTCAGAAAATTGCATATATCACACAGAACGCAATTTATTCGAGATCAGAAGCAAACGATCTAGTAAAAAAAATATTATCTATCGCTTTAATATTGCAAAGAAAGTCTATCAGTATTTGATGAGTGATGAAGAATTTTCCATCAGGATTGAATTACTAAATTCTAAAACAAAGATACGATTTCATGTATCTGATGGATATTTCGATAAAAAACTTATGTTTACCGAATCCAGAGCAGTAATTTCCAATAATGACGGATCACTGAGGGTCAATTTTTCACCAAACACCTTTGAAAGGCTCAGCAACATCGAAAACCCGCTTGATTTGTTTATTTATTTCATGAACAATGAGATACTGTTCTCTTTCTGCAAATAATTCTAATTTCCGTTAGTTTTGTATAGGGATATGAACTATGATTCTTGGATGAATTGAATTAATGGAATTACTTTGATGAATTCTTTCGATCATCCTTCAGTCACAAAACCCTACAACCAGTGATAACACTGTCCCCCTATCCTTGAATCAGAAAACTACTGTCGAATAAACTGAATAGCCTTGTCAATATTTACATTAGCTTCCACAATCAATCTTTAGTGGAATTAGTTTAATTTCTTAGATCGAATAAAGCCAGATTTAAAGAAAATAAAATATATTTAATTTAAAACATAGTTTTGTTTATTCTAAACCCCTTTTCCAAAATCTCCCCATTTCCGATCATCTGTCAATCGTCTTAGAACAAAAAACCGTCAATATTGACATTTATATAATTCATGACAATAACAGGTTTGATATATAAAATGGGGAAGGTGGTTCGTAAATTAACGACAGCTATTTTGATATTCCTTATCTTAAATTCTTCCTTCCTAGTACTGAGCACCCCAAAAAATTATTCCACTAGGTTAAATCTAGCTTCAAGATTGCAGAAAGATCAATTGATCTCTCGAGAAAAAATCCAAATCCAAGACAATTCAAATTTTCAAGGATTTCCTGGATCTGGAACAAAAGAAGATCCTTATATAATATCTGGTTTTGACATCACAGCCCCAGAATCTGAAGATTACAATCTAATAGATATTCAAGATACAGATGTGTTTTTTATTATTGAGAACAATTATTTATCAGGAAATAACCTAAATAATGGTTATGGGATACTTCTATCTGGAGTTATAAATGGATTAATCAGGAACAACGAAATTTACAATACTACTCATGGTGGCTTATTTATTCAATATTCTCAAGATGTAGTTGTGGAAAATAACTTAATTGCTGATCATCAGTGGGCTGGTTTAGAACTATTTGAAACAAATAATATTGAAATTCGGAATAATATTTTTAACAATAATAATGCAGAAGGAATAGCTAGTTATTTTTCAACTGAAAACATCATACTAAACAACACTTTATCGTTCAATATCTATAATGGTATAACTATTGAATTTAGTGATTCGCATCAAATATCAGGTAATAAGATATTTTCTAATAGGTTGGGTGGAATATTACTAGCATCTGCAGAATCAAATTTGATTGAATTCAACATTATTTCAGACAATCCAATTGGGATAAATCTTATCAATCTAGAATTAAATGGCCCTGCAAAAGATAACGTGGTTGTAAGTAATCTTATTAATCTTAATGGGGAAGGCATTCTTTTGGAAGATGGAGAAAATAACTCAATTTCTCAGAATTTAATTGATGAAAACCAATATGATGGTATTGTTATGATAAATGGTCGTAGGAATGTTATTAGTAATAATATTGTTTCACGAACAATTGAATTACAAGGCTTTGTTAGTACAGGAGCTTCATCCGATAATATCATCAATTGCAATTTGTTTAGTGAAAATAATATTTATGGGGTATTTATTGATGCGAATTCAGAAAATGAATTGATTAAACAAAATGATTTTATTGATAATTTCAGTATTCCTCAAGCTCATGACTCTGGATTATCGAATTCATTTGAAAACAATTATTGGAATGATCAAGATTATCAAGATCAAAATAATGATAGTATCAATGACAATCAATACTCGATTGGAGGGTCTACAGCGAATGTAGATTTTAACCCTGCAACTAATGAGCACTTAGTTAATGATGATCTAAATATATGTAATTTGGAGGAAATTGGTTTACCATCTGAGATTTCGATATCCCCATCACAGACCGCGCTGTTAACAGGTGTCCCTTTAGAACCTGTTCTTGTTTTGCCAATTGCTGAACCCTTCCTTCTCATTTTCTTTGGTGCAGCTTCAATTACTATCGTTATCATTGTATTTTATCTACGAAAATCTAACATCCATTCTAATCAAGAATAACCAATTTGCATCAAGAATTAGAAATTGTATTCAAACAGCATACAGGAATCGGGTCTATTAACAGAACTCCAGTATCTGGTCTTTGTGTCACTTGCAGTACTTATTCTGATCAGAAAGCTCAGTTTTGTAGTAAATGTAACACCAAGTTATATTGAAAATTAAACTCATAGGATCGATCAAATTATAAAAAATAAGACTATAATGCTTCTACCATGATTTTACAAAATATTGCCCTTTCCGATCATCTGTCTATTATGTCCGGAATAAAATTTGAGCAACTTGGTCTTGCTTGGAAAGTTCCAATCCGCAATGTTTTCTTGAATCGATCCATCAAACATCAACTTTTTCTATATTTCCTTTACATTACATGAATAATGGAAATTGGTACATATCCAAGTATATTCAATGATGTTGTGGGTCCTGTTATGCGAGGTCCTTCTAGTTCGCATTGTGCTGCTTCAGTTCGAATAGGGAAATTGGCAAGAGACTTGATGGGTGGAGACATTCAGGAAGTATTGGTTGAATTTGACCCAGCAGGTTCATTAGCTACCACACATCAAAGCCATGGGTCTGACATGGGTCTTTTTGGAGGTTTATTGGGATGGGAAGCTGATGATGAAAGGTTAATTGAATATGCCAATGCAATAAAAGAGGCAGGCATAAAAGTAAATATCGAAATCAATGAATTAGAAGTCAAGCATGAAAATACCTACAAATTATCTTTGAAAAATAACAAAGAATCACATGAACTGGTGGCTATTTCTACGGGAGGTGGAATGGTAGAAATAGTTGAAATTAATGGAATTGAAGTTTCAATGATTGGCGATTATTTTGAAACTCTAGTATTTTGTAACGAGGAGAATGGAGGGGAAATTCGAGACTATTTAAATGAAAAATTCAATGCAGATGAGTTAAATATCAGAAAGAGGGACAATGATACAATTATTGAAGTGAAAGCCCAGACTTTTATTGAACCAGATATTCTACAGGATCTTCGCAAACATTTTACGATAACTACAATAAAAGAACTTAATCCAGTTTTACCAATACTTTCTCGAAAAAGAACAGAGATTCCTTTCAGGACCTGTGAGGAAATGTTAGCATATAACGAAAATTAGAAAATGGATTTATGGGAATTAGCTGTTGAATATGAGAGTATTAGGGGCAATATTTCAGCTCAAGAAGTTTTTAACAAGATGAAAAATATTTGTAAGATTATGCAAGAATCAATCATAAAAGGGATTGAACAGACTGATTATCAAGATCGGATTTTAGGATATCAGTCTGGTGTTTTTAAAGAAAAAATGGAGAATCATGGAATACTGGAATTAGGGCTGCTTAATCAAATAATACTTAATATTACTGCAATGATGGAGGTAAAAAGTTCAATGGGCGTAATTGTTGCAGCTCCAACAGCTGGAGCATGTGCAACTCTTCCTGGTGCATTAATTGGTGCAGCAAATATGATGGGAATGAATGAAGATGATCTTATCAAGGCAATGCTTGCAGCTTCAATAATTGGTATTTTCATTGCCATACATTCAACATTTTCTGCAGAATTAGGAGGTTGTCAGTCTGAAACAGGTTCTGCTGCTGGGATGGCTGCTGCGGGTCTGATACATTTAGGGAAGGGTAATTTACATCAGGCTATTTCTGCAGCATCAATGACACTTCAAAATACATTTGGTTTGATATGTGATCCAGTCGGTAATCGAGTAGAAGTTCCCTGTTTGGGGAAAAATGTAATGGGTGCTAGTAACGCCCTCTCTAGTGCGAATATGGCCCTGGCAAACTTTGATGCAGTAGTTCCTTTGGATGAAGTTATTAAAGCAATGAACGAGGTCGGTAAAAGTATTCCTCGTGAGTTACGATGCACTGCTTTAGGAGGATTATCAATCACTAAAACATCAAAAATGATTCAAAAAAAGCTCGACAAAGTACATTTAATGCTGCCGATGGAGTAGACTTTGTGATCTAAATTTAAGTGGATTTTCTCTCCAAATTATCTTTTATAATTGATCTATATTTTGCCATTTTTAGCCCGATTTAAGTAAATATGAAAAGTTACCCGCTCCAATCATCCCGTTTTCCAGACCAAAGCCGTTTTCATGAGCGAGCCCAATCCGAAAAAAAGTCAAACAAATCTCAATCCGGTTCATTAAAAATGGATGATAAAAATAGTTATAGTTATTCTAAACGCCTTTTCCTAAATCTCCCCATTTGCGATCATCAGTCTACTTATGATCTCTTGACAGAATAGACCTATTGATTGATGTGATACTTAATTCCCCGTCAACCTGTAAATCAATCGATCAATCAATTATCTGTATTTAATCCGTTTATCTCTTTGTTCAGGCTTCATACTTCTAAGATCATTGATTAGCTCTAACCAAAATTTTTAAGACTCATGAAATCGTTTACTAGAATAGTGAAGTACAACCTCCCGCGAAGAAAGGGCAAAAGACCAAAAACTAGAGGACCAATGCCTCACATTCAACTCGATCAACTAATTGATCCCGAAGTGGAGCAAAAACTTGGAGAAGCAATCTTTGCTGATGAAAGTTTAATTGAAAAGCCAAGTGGATATTCTCTGGCAGGGGCAAGGGGGATTTTTGTAAAAAATGAAATTGAAATCAAGTTGCGATTGCCTATAGGGTCTGGTACTGAAATTGGGCACATCCACCCACATCCCGAACTTGGATCTATGCATCTGCATCTCCCAGAACCTTTAGCGAGAGAATTGATTGCACAAGGATGGGGTGAATTTCACCCTCTTGTCCAACAAGGTGCTTTTCCTCCCCACATTGTCATGCTTTACGCACCCCGTGATGGCCATGAAATAAGTCTCATTCAATGGTTTGTAGAAGCATCATATAAATATGTAACAAAAGAAGAGATTACTCCATTTCGAGAGACCGAATAATCTTGTAAAATTAGATAATAGTCGAAAAAGGAATTGAATTAACTGTCACTTGTTTTTTATTCTCATCTTTGTGGGGGGCTTATGTGTGACTTTAACATTTTTAGGTCTAATTGCCTGGAATTTACCCAATTTCGATCGATATTATGAAAATACAAATTGGTACTAGGCAACGAATTAACTGTCTTCGGATCAAATTTAAAAATATATAACAATTATACAGAATGGAACATTGTTAGACATTGATATTTATATCTGCAATAGAGATCAAATAACCATGAGCCAAGAAAACATTACCCAGTTCAACGAAGATATAAAAACCATAGAAAAAGCCATTGAGGATTTAAAATCTGAGTATATTCAGAAAAAACAAGATGGAGAAGCTAAATCATCTGCGGAATATGATAGTGTAGAAAATCATGAAGGTGCTACTGTAACAACAGCTAAAGATGATCTTGCAGTAAAAACAGAAACAGAAGCTAATGTATCAGAAGCATATTCAAAAGCAAAAGCAGAATTAAAAGAGGCAAAATCAACCCTTAAAGAAAATGAAAAAACCTATAAGAATGCGACAAAGGAGCAGGGTAAGAGAGCAGAACGGCTCCAAAAAGATTTAGATTCTGAATTATCTAATAAAACCAAGGATAAATTGGATGAAATAAAAGCGATTCATAAACGAATTAAAAATGAAGAAAAAGAAATGACAAGATGACTGTCAATCGATCTATCAAACATGATTTGGAAGAGTCAAGAAATTATTACTCCAATCATCCTGTTTTCCCAGACAAAGCCGTTTTCATATGTGAGCCCAATCCGAAAAACAGTCAACCAAATCACAATCCGGTTAATTAAAAACATAGTTACAACATAGTTATAGTTTTTTGAAACGCCTTTTCCAAAAATTTCCAAATTCCGTTCATCAATCTAAAATGTTCAACAACATTGTGCTCCTCAAAAAAGATATCGAATTTATGGTGATGGAATAAAATATTTATCAAAATATTTGGAAATTAAGGTTGAAAGCTTGGACAATAATTCATTTTCATCTTTGCTTATGATGCCATCTTTGTTGGCTATATTCTCAGCTTGATCCAGAATTTTTTGTTTTAAAGCAATCATCTGCTCACTCTCCTCTTCCGTAATTATACCATCTACGTAGGCAGCAAATATAGTTTTAGTCAATTCCTCAACACCCACTTCAATCTGGTTGATTAGTTCATATTCTTCATCAGAGACCATATCATCTGAGAAGGCTTGTTCAACCAGTTCCTTTAATAATTGGTCAAATTTCTCAGATAATTCTGATTTCATAATTACTGTTTTCAAATACTGATATTTAAAGTTACATTCAAACTAAAGTTTCTTGAAATTTATTCCTGCACTTTTTGTAATCTAACAATATTTATCATTCAAAAAAGTAAACTTCTTCTTGTAGCTATCCTAGGACGCTACATTGGGGATAATGACGGAAGCCCCACCCATCATGCGTATAGCTCGACGAGCAAGTTGCAGTAGATAACTAGTATCAAACATTCTTGATTTTATGTTATGAGAAGCATTAAGATCAGCATTCAAAGAAAAATTACATTTCTTGCAAAGAAAATTCGATCCATTTCGATTGCTTTTGAGAATATAGCCACAGCTTGAACATTCTTGTGAAGTATAAGCTGGATTCACATATATAATTTCAATGTTTTTTTCTATAGCTTTGTAGTCCAAAAACATTTGAAATTGATAGAAGGCCCAGGAATGGAATTCTCGGCTAGATCTTGTTTTTCTTCTTCGTTTTGTAGTTTTTCTAATATAACTTAAATCTTCTAATATAATTGTTGAATTTGCAGGAATTTTTGAAATAATATCTTTTGTTATACAGTGATTCATATCCTTCTGAAACCGTTTCTCTCTACCAGAACTATCCTTTAATTTAGATTTTGCTGATGGAGTGCCTTTCTTCTGGAGACTACGTTTTAATCTAAAATATTTATCCTTAGAAGCACGCAATCGAGACCCACTGTAAAATTGATTTTGAGAACTGACAGCAAGATGACGCATCCCACGATCTATACCGACAAACAAACCCGAATGAGGAGAATCAAGAAATTCAGGAGATACCGTTTTCTCTACAACGAAATGAATGAAAAAACGTTTATGAATATAAACTAGTTCAAAACTCTTGAATTTCCAATCGATAAATTTACTATAATATTTAGGAATTTCAAATGTTAAATTTACCCTTTTAGAGATAGTTGCCAATGAAACATATCGCTGTTCCAAATGGATTGTTGAACACCTGTAATCATATCTTAAAGGTATAATAGAACTGAATTTTACCTGAGGTAGTTTCATTATTTTGTTTTTCTTCTTCTTCTTTTTGGAGGTTTGTTTTCTCATAATCCTCTTTTTTTGACTGAGTAATACATCAACTCCCTTGTTCTTCCCATTTATCACTAATTGAGAATTAAGAGGAGATTGTTTTCTGAAATCTTTGTAGATACCGTGATGGATTTTTATTCTTGAAAATGTTTTATTGGAAAGACCATAATTAAAGCCCATCTGTACAGCTTTAGAGTACTCTTCCATAGTTTTGACAAGAATATTTTTGGTATTCTCATCAAGTTTTGCGGGAATTCGCAAAGTTCTGATAAGAGTTCTCACTAGTTTTTATACTCTATTTGAGTATTTAAGCTCGGAAGCAATAGTAGACTGAAAGTAATAATATCAAATGACTTATCTAGTTAAGATAATGTATACTTTTTGTCAACATGAAAAAGCATGTAATCGATGATAAACATAGTTGTAGTTATTCTAAACGCCTTTTCCAAAAACTCCCCATTTCCGATCATCTGTCTATCGACCTATTCACCACTCGCACTCTTATACTCATTTATTGATGTCTCAGGAATTAGATTTGCAAGAAAGAAGTAATTCCATTCATAGTTCTAGGCATTATCAATTATATTTCACAACAAAAATAAAGATCAATTGATTCAACAGATTGAAATGTTGGGTATCTACAATAACAAAATACACCTTGATCTTCTACGGCGAGCATGCCACCCTTCTTATAGTATCATAGTTTACTCTCGTATAAGGATTGAAGTATCTATTATTCCCTAAGTTATCTTATAATAATAACAAACTCTCAGTTTTTCAAAATACCAAGAAGGTAAATTAACACATGCAAGGCAAAATAGAAAAAGTAATTCAAGATCGAGGTTTTGGATTTATTAGCACAGAAGATAAGGAAGATTCAATTTTCTTTCATAAAACTCAAATCAATAGCGACTTAGTTTTCGCTGATTTACGAGAAGGACAAGAGGTTCAATTCGAAGTTGAGGAAACCCCGAAAGGACTTCAAGCAGTTAATGTTAACAAAGCATAATAATTAGATACTCAGTATTTCCATATCGAGCGATAAAAATAGTTACAAAAAATATACTTATTGAAGAATAAACAATAACACATGAACTCTTTCGTATTTCCAATAAGCTAATCAGGGATATTTATCTTCCGTACTTTAAATAGTCAAATCACATATTATTAGAAGCTGCAATCCAAAGATTGCACAAATTTAACTTATTACCTTTGGAAATAAAGGTGTAAGAGGACTAGGTAAGTGTCTACCTGTTGCTTCTTCTAGACAGAGGAAGAACGGAAAAGTTAGAAGCGTACCGAAAGACCTTAGCGGTTGTCCTACCCTGTTAATTCAGGAATGCTGGTACTTAGTTCACGGACTGAAAATGGTTTGCCAGTAGTTAAAGATCACGGGAATGCTGTCTTTGTTGATCCCAGCAGGATGAGAAGCAGAAGGACGCACTGTTCCAATGGAACCGTTATTGTGTAAAAACAAAAATGGGAAAGTGATGGCGACATCGGATATAGGGTTGCAGAACGTGAAGTAATCATTTTCTTTGATATTATAAAATGTATACAAAAAATGATCATGTGATTAGTATGAGTGATTTTCTCAACTTTCTAACTATACTTGGGAAAATTTTGTTAATAATAATAGCTGTAATGGTATTTGTTTACCGTATGGATGCATCTGTGAAAAGCCAAATAAAAACAGATTTAGAAAAGCAAGGAATAATAAAGAATAATATACCTGCCAGTGGAATGAGGATGCACACCGGTTCAAATTCGTTGGGTTCAATGTCAAAAGTAAATACTAGTCAATACTACATTAAAACGAAGACTTCGAAGTTTATTTTATGCTCTGCATGTAATTATGGAAATCCAGTAGAATCTAATTTCTGTTTTGAATGTGGATCATCAATCCTCTGATCATTGATTTGTAGGTCGACCACATTTTCCACAATATTGACCATCAAAATCATCTAATTTCCCCCCACAGAAGTCACAAAAATTATGTATTGTATTTGCATTTTGTTTCGTTTGTGGCTCCTCTGTTTGTGACTGTACTACTTTCGCAGGTTGTTGATCCATACCTTGAAAACTTGGGCCTTGTTGTTGTTGATTGTATTGTGGCTGACTTGGCGGTTGAGCCACTTGGGGGTGTGTAGACTGTTGATAACCGTATTGAATTGGAGCTATCATAGGACCTCCAAAATTAACAAAGTTGGGATTTGGTTTATTGCTAAGGTGGAGATTACTTTGATTCTCTAAAACCCATTCCTGAACAAAATAGAAGACCGTTAATGGGAAAAGAGTGTATTCTATGAAGAAAAAAAGAAGTCCTAAGCTGAAAGAAATATAGAAAATAAAACCCGTAATTACCATAGCTAAAATGCCATAAATAAAGAGCTGGAAGCATAAACCGAAGGAAATTTTTATTGCTTGAAAATAAGCAATCCTGCAAGCGAAATTGCGTGAAAAGGAGGTTGTGTAAATATATGCAGCCAACATTCCTGTAACAATGATAATAGGAAGTATAATTAACAAAAGAATCAGTCCAACAAAGCTGATATTATTCAAGATAAAAGAATACAGAATCAATAATACTAAAAGATAACCTATAATGGCTAAGGTATGAATTGTTGCTAATTTTAGTGACTGACTAATGCGTTTTGATGTTGAGTAAGGTGGTTGATACATGAATAATAAATTTACTTCTGTTTATATATTTAAATTACGAGGACTTACGACGATTTCTACATTGAATTGGACAATAATATAATGAAATCAACATTAATTATTAATTTTTGATAATTCGTTTCTACTCAGAATTTGAAAACCCGTTTATGACCAAATTTTGTATTCGGTAATACTATTTGAGAAAAATTTTTCCATGGTTTTCCAAAACCTCCTCATTTCCAATCATCAGTCAATTACCGTTTATTTACTGAATTTATCTCTGCAATAATGAGTAGTTTTTTTAGTAAGAAAATTCTTACTTATTATGATGAATGTAAAAACCGTAAAGGTTAGCGACAAAGGACAAATTGCGATTCCTAAAGAAATGAGGGATATACTTCATGTTGAAAAGGGTGATGAAGTAATTCTCATAGCTGAAGGGAATATCATCATTATTAAAAAAGTCAAGAAAGCAAATTTCAAGGATCTTCTTAAATTAAGTGAATCCACTGCTCAAAAAATATGGAATAATGATGAGGACGAAGTTTGGAATGAACTATGAGCAAAGAGATATTATATTAGTGCCTTTTCCTTTTACTGATTTGTCAACAATAAAAAAGCGACCTGTACTGGTATTATCCAAAACAACTGACAATGAATTATCTGATGATTTACTAACCTGTGCGATCACTTCGAAACATAGAAATTTTCCCTATTCAATTGCAATTGATGATCGAAATATCGAAGAGGGTTCCTTACCTGTTCAGAGTACAATTTTGATTTCCAAATTGTTCACAATTGAAAGAGGATTGGTGGTGAATCAAATCGCTAGGCTTGACATAAAAACCTTTGAAAAAAAAAAAAAAATATTTTATGACATGATTTAATTTTGCTCAATCAAACTTAGTACTTCTAATCACCTTTTCCAAAAATTTTCCCTTTTCCGATCATCAGTCTATCGGTTCTAACGGAATCTCATCTTCGATCAATCGTTTCATTAGGTAAAGTATCGATATCAAATAAAACCTAGGTAAAATCTATAAAATGCAAATGTCAGATCAAAGTGACAAGGATTACTATTTTTTAGAAAATTTAAGAATTTTTGTGGTTTCTGTACCTATCGTTTTCATTATATTATTTTACCTCAATATTATGGTTTTCAATTTATCTGATAAATCGAATGTGGGTGCAAATTTTGTGTATTTCATTATTTCAGGAATTATCGTCTATTATATATACAACCTCAATTTTGTACTAAGACATACTAGATTATTGCAAAAATAGATTTGAGTAATAGCTACATATCACCTTTTCCAAAAAGTCCCCATTTCTGTTCATCAGTCTATTACCTCAAATTCGTTATTGATAACTACAAAACTATTCCATCTTTGTTTTACTATTTCCGATGACCTAAGTCAATTAAACTCGATTTATCCAATTATAATCCCACCTATTTTTCTACTCGAATCACAGAATTATGGGTGTACTCGAAGCCTTCATATCAAAATAATATGTTCGATGGATTGGAATTAGATTATCCTGAATTCGAAATATCGGTTTAATGCCCCACAAAAGGCTAATCGCTCAATAAATTCAACTATGTAATTCCAACAACTGCCTATAAGATTTTCATTCGATCCATTAAATGAGAAGTAATTCTAACTAAGAATCAATTAATCGATTTTTTTTCTTCTCTCCTAAGCAATGTAGCTATTGCCAAAAAATGGATTGCGAAAATTATTACACTAAAGAAATTCGAATTTTGTGGAATATATTCCAATTTGGAAGGTTATCGATTGAGTGGAATTACCCTTGAACTAGTTCTTCGTCCCTTTTTCTGTAATAATGATATGTGTCATTCATCCTTTTCCAAATCTTTTCATCAAATTTGATTTTCACTACTGATCTTAAGCTTGGAAGAAGTGACTCTCTGAAATAGCAATTATCACCTTTCGGGCAGTTATCTGAATTATGTAGTTTTTCAAACCAAGGAAGAATTACTTCTTGTAAGACCTGTTCTTCAAATTCAGCAAGACTTTTTTCATCTAAATTTTTCCAATTACTGTCAATCCATTTTAATGAAATTGTATGGTTGATGTCTTTAATGACCGTGTCAATCTCTTGAGTCATTTTTTCAGAATCAAGATTATCAGAAACTCCAAAAATCACAGTAACTCCTGATTTTAGCCTTTTTACGACTTTTGTAATCTCATTAAATTTGTCTGGTGAACTATCATTGGTTTCATCAATCGTATGCTTTAATGAAGTTAAATATCTATGTAAAAGAACATCATTCTCATAAAAATTTCCACATATGTTCCCATAACACTTACTGTACATTGGTAATCCATTTTTGGACAATATTTGCAAAAACTCGATTTTCATATTGTGCAGCTCGATTTCCAATTATTAAATTATGTTATAGTCGAATTATCTATTCTGATTTATTGGTTTAACTATCTACCCCTTTCCCATGAAGATCGAACTTGATATATCGTGATTTGATTAATAAATGGGTTAATTCTAGACGCCTTTTCCAAAATCTCCGATTCCAATCATCAGTCTATATTCTTACATTTGTATGCATTACCGATCAATCAATTAAAAAAATAATCAAAGTTTAATTGATACAGTAACTCCATCTCGGATTGGTATTACCATGGAAAAAACTCTTGGATCGGAAAAAGCAAGTCGGGCATATTCGTTGACACCGATCGTGTTCCTATCTTCTGATTTTTCATGAGTCACCCATCCCTTCCAGAGGGTATTATCTGTGATGAGTATACCACCTTTTCTTAATCTAGGGACCGAGTTTCTAAATGCTTCTGGATATCCATGTTTATCAATGTCATTATAAATAATATCAAATTCCCCCTCGATACTATTCATTATACTAACTGCGTCTCCGACTATAAATTTAATTTTATTATCTAATCTCGCTTCGGAAAAATACCTTTCAGCAAGAAGTTTATTTTTCTCATCTCCATCTGTACAAAATATTTCACACCGGTCATCCGATGCTCGAGCAAACCAAACCGCTGAATATCCGTATCCTGAACCTAGTTCCATTATACGATTTGGTTTGAGGAGAATTGTATACTGTTTAAGAAATTGGCCAACAAGTGGCCCAACGATTGGGAAACTGTATTCTGCAGCTCGTTCTTCCATGTCTCGAAGAACATTATCTCTTATAGGAATTAGTCTTTCTAGATAATCTGTTATCACCTGATTTAGTATTGGTATTCGTTGCACAATTTTGAGAAATGATGAATTAATAATTAGGGTTGTTGTTTTGGGTGTAAGTTTTAATTGCTTAAATCTAATAGAAATGAAAACTTTTCATTGATTCTATATTCCCCATTTCCGATCATCATCATCTTAACTTTCTAATTCTTGTCAAAAGGGCGAATACAAAGAGAAAGGATATCAGAAATCTGATAGGTAATTGCGGATTTTCTGAAGTTAAAGAAGTCACGGTTGAAGACACAGAACTTGGGATTAAACTCCTTGATGGTTCAGAAGGTGAATTTATGTTTGAGGTTTCGGATGAAATGACCGTATCGGTATCGATGGGTGTGGTAACCGAATTTGATATCATAGTCAGGTATCTAGTGGTGGAAGTGTCTGGGTTACTTGAAGTTGTGGTTGATTGTGTATTTGTACTTGAAGATGTTGTTGTTGTAGTGGGTGTTGATGTGGTGGTAGTTGTTGATGTGATGGGAGTTGTTGTAGTGGGTGCTGATGTGGTGGGAGTTGTTGTAGTAGTTGTTGATGTTGAAATTGAAAACACAGTCACTGTTACTGAATCGGTTGCTGGGGCAGCTTGGCCTTGATCCACTCCATTGTCCTTTATAGTTATTTTAAAGACATAATTATCCACATTTAACCCATCAATATCAACTACAATGTCCACGTCATCTTGCCAACTCGCAGCATTATGTTTACTTAGTATCACACCATCCTGAGTTACCGTGTAAGTAGAGGGTGTGTCAGCTGACTCATGAGCCCGATATACCCAAATAAGCTTGTTCCCAGTGGTACCTACAAGATAGCTTAAATCAGAGGGACCTGAAATTTGCAAGGGGGGTAAATGTATTGACGAAGAGACAGCAGTGGTAGATATGAGTGAAATCATAAATACTAAGTACAACAAAACACTTTGCTTACTCACAAACGTTAAATTAAATTCTATTATAAAAATAATTATGCTATAGAATTTTTCATGATCATTTTTAGTATATATTTTCTAATTTCAAAGAAAATAATTACTTCACGTTCTGCAACTCTATATCTGATGTTGCCATCACTTTTCCTTCTTTGTCTTTACACAAAAAAAGTATTGTTGAAATAGGTTCTGTTCAATAATGAACGGTGCTTCCTTCTGCTTCTCATCCTACTGGGATCAACAAAGGCAGGGTTTCCGTGATCTTTAACTACTGGCAGATCATATTCAGTCCGTAAACTGAGTACCAGCATTCCTGAATTAACAGGGTAGGACAAGCATTACGATTTTTCGGTACGCTTCCAGCTTTTCCGGTCTTCCTCTTTTTAGAAGAAGCGACAGGTAGACACTTACCTAGTCCTCTTACTCCTTTATTTCTAAAGGTAATAAGTTAAATTTGTGCGATCTTTAGATTGCAACTTCTAATATTATGTGATTTGACTATTTAAAGTACTGAAGATATATATCAATAACTAGTTCAATGTATATACAAAATTTTTCATGTCAAAACAATCGATGATCTAATCTGAAAAATAGGCAATTAGAAATGATGAACATTAATTTGATCAATCCAATAAATCCCTCATTTCTGATCATCTGTTTATTAGGACAGAAAAAATAATTCCATACCAACAAACAATCAATATTCCCTACTCATAAAGTATTAATAATTTGGATTTATTTTTAATGTGATAATGTGGTGGGAGTGAAAAGAAGGTCTATATTTACTGGATTCCTCATTTTTGTAATAATAAATGCAACTATTTTAGTTACAATAAATGCAAATCCATCTTTTAATAATAACAATTCATTGAATCTATCTCAATCAAATGAGTTAGTTACACGTGAGAAAATTAATGTTAATGGAAATAATGGCTTTAATGAATTTCCTGGTACTGGTATTGTCTCTGATCCTTATGTAATTTCTAATTTTGAGATTATCTCTCCAGTATCAAATGATTATGATTTAATAGTTATAGAAGACACTACTGCACATTTTATTATTGAGAACAACTATTTATCTGGTGAGAATCATAATACTGGTTTTGGTATAGCCTTACGCAATGCACAAAATGGTTTGATTAGGAATAATACAATAGTTAAAAACACTCATAGTCATATCGAAATAGCTAATTCAGTAAACATTATTATTGAATCAAATATTGTTACTGACAGTGGAGGACATGGAATATTATTATCTGAAGCAAATAATAACACTATTCGCCATAATACAATAAGTTTGAGTGGTGGTGACGGGATTGCTAGTTATTTCTCTATCAACAATATCATTGAGAATAACACGTTGTCATTGAATGGCTTGAATGGAATAAGAATTGAAATAAGCGACTTCCATTTAGTCAACCAAAATACCATAACACAAAATGTGGAGGGTGGATTGTACATTGGGAGTGGGGTTGGTAATAATGTCATATCAAATTGGATCTCAGGTAATCCTACTGGTATTGGATTTAGCAAAGAAGAATTTTCTGATCCATCTTCTATGAATAAAATAAGCAATAACATTATCTCAAATAATCAACAAGGGATTCTAATAGGCCAAAGTAATGAGAACACAATCTCCCACAATTTAATAGAGGGAAACGAATTTGATGGAATAACTGTGGATGCTTCAAATAACAACAACTTTAGTGAAAATAATTTCTTTAATAATGGACGAGGTATATTGAGCTCAGGTGGATCCACAAACAATATCATAAATTGTAATTTATTCGAAGATAACGACGATTATGGTACATATATCGAGGTTAATTCTGAATTTGAATTGGTTTCTGAAAATGATTTCATTGATAATCAATTAATTCCTCAGGCTGCCGATAATGGATTTGCAAATTTATTTGAAAAAAATTTTTGGAGTGATTTAGGAGATTTAGATTTTAATGGAGATGGGATAAATGATATTGAGTATATGATTGACGGAAGTGGTGGAAACGTAGATAATACCTCATCACCTATTAGAAATTCTGATCCAAATAGTAATATTTCGATTTGTAGAGTGGGTTTGTTAGTAATACTTGATACTATTGTAGCTCCATTACCCACAACGATTATAACAGATGACCTCTTACAACCAAAACTTGTGTTGCCAATTACGGAACCCTTCCTTCTCATTTTCTTTGGTGCAGCTTCAATTACTATCATTATCAGTTTATTTTATCTGCGAAAATCTAACATCCATTCTATTAAAGAAAAATCAACTTAGATAATAAACTGGAAAACAGATTTTTTGAACGGTTATACTAAAAAAAAACTGAAACTATAATCTATTATTTATCTACTACATAACCCGACTACAAAATCTCCCCATTTCTGACCATCTGTCAATCGTCTTAGAACAAAAAACCGTCAATAATGACATAATGTTGTTTGAAAAGTTCCAAGATAAAGAACTATTTAAACTAAATTTTGATTATTTTTATTCAGCATAACATTTGGAGGATAAATCATTTTCAACGTGGGTCACGATAGATTCATTTACAAGGTTACATTACTTGGCGATGGAGGGGTTGGCAAAACAAGTTTAAGAAAGAGGTATCTAGGAGAAGGATTTAGCAGCGATTATTTGACAACAATTGGTGCAGATTTCGCTTTAAAAAGATTTGAAGAAGAAAGTATATCGATGCAGATTTGGGATCTAGCAGGTCAGCCACGATTTAGTGGTGTCCGAGAAGTCTATTATGCCGGTACTAAGGGTGCGGTTCTCATCTATGATATCACTCGTCCTGAAACATTCTACTCAATTACTGATTGGATAACTGAACTCATTACTCACAGAAATTTAGATAAGCCACTACCTCTTGTCTTGGTTGCAAATAAAACTGATCTTACCTCAGAAGATTATTATCCAATTGTAGAAAAGCAACAGGGAATTGATTATGCGAAACAATTAAGCGATTGGGTAAAGTTAGAAGTGCCATTCATTGAAACTTCAGCTAAAACTGGACTAAATGTTGAGAACACATTTAGAACAATGATTAATAATTTGACTTCTGTGTTTCAATCAAATTAATATCGATTGATAGGTCATATCCACACCAAGTTGCAAATCATGGTGAGTAATTCTAATTCGAAAGCATCACACCATTTTCAATCTCCATTTCATATCTTTTCGATTTATGATTACCACTCAAATTCATATTTCGCTTTTTCCAAAAAAAAAACATTTCCAATCATAAGTCTATACTGAAAAATTATGTAAATTTTGAAGAAATCTCTGGATTCCAAATATACCTATACCCGCTTTTGCTGAATTATCTAGATTCATTACGTAAGTATTTCATAAATTATATCCTCAAAATCTTTTAACAAAGGAGTCTGAAACATTGATCCTGATTTATGCATATATACAACTATAATTTCTTCTTTTGGATCGATCCAATGAATTATAACATCTCCCCCGGACCACCCAAATGAGCCTGGAGTTACCTTTGAGTTATCTTTCATTTTAACTCTGACCCCTAGACCATACCCGTAACCATCAAGAAAGTAGTCTGAATATTTAAGGTCCAATCCAAATGAAATGGGAAGTTGATCTTGAGAAAGATGGTTTGATGTCATCATATTGACTGTATCGGCTTTCAAAATCCGTTGATTATTGTATAAACCATTATTTAACAGCATTTGTGAAAAATTCATTATATCTTTAACACTTGAATATATCCCGGCTAATCCCACATGGGCACTAGGTGGTTTAGTAATTCGTTCCCTTCGTTCAGGTACTGTGTAATCGATCGATAATAATATTTTACCATTTTCAGATTTATAGGAATTACCAAATCGATGGAATTGACTATCAGGAACAAGAAATCCAGTATCCACCATATTCAGTTTAGAAAACAAATTTTCTCTAAGAAATTCCTCCCATGGCTGTTCGCTAATTTTTTCCATAATTAAAGCCAACACATCCATACTTTCACTGTAATTCCATTTAGTCCCTGGTTGAAATAACAAAGGGGGTTGAAAGTACAAATCTATGATCTCTTTCATCGATTTTGAACGAGTGAGGTTTTCTTTTACAATTTTATTGAAAATTTCACTATGTAATTTATCTGCTGGATGATTGTTGTCAAATCCGACTGATAACCCCGATCTATTAGTCATTAAATCAAGAAACGTAATTTCCCTTTTAATTTTTTCAAGTATCAATTCTCCGTCCTTTTCTTCAACAAAAACTTTTGCATCTTTTGCTTTCGGATAGAAAGGATAAATTGGATCATCAAGGTTAAATTTACCTCTGTCATAAAGGATTAAAGCTCCAACCACATAAAGTGGTTTCATGAGTGAATAAATGTTAAAAATGTCATCTAGAGATTGAGGCGTTTCATTTTCATAATTTTTAAAACCATGAGCCTCAGCATATACAATTTGATTTTTGTGTGAAACCACAGTTACAATACCTGCTAAATTTTTTTTGTTAATGTATTCCGAAATTTTATCAGTTAATGGATTGAACCTTTGAGTTTCAGAGTTTTCATAAGGCATCTGTGAACTCTCTATAAACTATCAATTAATATAATTCTTCTTGTGTGGTCGTGCAATTAATACTCGAATTAATAACCTGAATCCTCTCCTGAGAAATCTTCTGCAATAGACAAAATTGAAATAATCCGAATAAAAGACTATTTGGAAGAACTAAAGAAATTATTATTGTAATGTTATTCGCTTACCTAGTTGAAACTGAAACTCTTGTGGAAGATTGATCGCGTCTATTAAAGGGATATAAATTCCAATGATCTAGAATTAGTTAGTGAAATCATTATATTACGCTTAGCCGGACCTATACGCAAAGTTGAAAAATAATATCTACTTGTCCTAAGGTATCCTTCATAAATAATGGATAGAACTCTCCAACAACTGCCTCTCTATTCTGATTGATTAAATCACAATACAAGTTGAAAGAATATTGAAGGAAAATCAATTCGGTTTTGCTAGAATATTATTTGAAATTGATAAATGAGCGAATTAGTATCTCCATCAATATAAATTGGTGAAACTACGGTATACTGATTCGGTGTGATCTTATCATCATTAACTTTATTGTTAAAGTGATATTGTCTATTAATTGAATTTTTATTAATCACTCCTGTAATAGTAAATATTGATGTGAGTAAGAAAAATATTAAAATTGTTGATTTATAAAATTTCATAATATTCTTTCCTAAGGTTTTATCTCCTATACTTCTGAATTACAAATTATTAACTGAATTAACATTAAATATTATTAAACACCTATTATCGGAGAATTGTTTTCAATTTTTAATATAGTACAATTTGTTTCACGATTTGTAAGTAACCCAGAAGATGTCGGCTTAGATTGTTAAGTCGAATTATTAGTTATCTATTATTAATTCCCCATTTCCGATCATCAGTCTATATAGACAATCGCAACGATCGATGTTATTCATATGTTGGGAGAATGTTTTGCGATCTTAGACTATCTAAGTACTTAATGATTTTCTGTTTATCTCCTTCTTCCGTCAATGATGCTCCGATTTCGGTCAACCATTGATAAAAATCAATGTTGACAGTAGAGCTGATAATTAGATCTTCCGCAAATGTGAATGTGTAAAAAGATTCAATGGAAATTCGTTTATCAGTTGCAGGAAACCCCAAAATATCCTCAATATGATTAAAGGAAACAATCGAATGTATCAGAACCTTCTCAGCATTTGTAAAAATGTCTAAGATTTTATATTTTACATTTCCCATGTACTTTGCATATATTGATAACCGTTTTAAGAATGATTCAATACCGGACTGATACTCGATTGATGGATCTATATCCTGCCAGATTTGATTCCATGTGTTATCAATGGATTGGGTCCCTGCGCGATATTTGGGATGAACTAATCCCTCCATTGCATAATTAGTTTTGTGCGGATGAGTTTCCTCATAAAGTCGAATAAACTGAATAGCCTTGTCAATATTTACATTAGTGTCCACAATCATTCTTTAGTAGCATTAGTTTAAATTCTTAGATCCAAGAAAGTCAGATTTGAAGAAAATTAATTATATTTAATTTAAAACATAGTTATAGACATTCTAAAAGCCTTTTGCAAAAATCTCCCATTTCCAATCATCAGACTATTATTCAATAATCAATCAACTAGTTTTATTTAATTTTTTGCAGCAACGCTGATTAAAAAATCTACGCCATCAGCAGCTCTAACAATTGCATTCCAACCTGCTTCTTGATATTCCAGATTATCAAAGTGGTCTCGTTTTTGGATTTCCATAGGTCCTGTAAACTTACCTGGCCTTGAAGCATAAAAATGACCAGTATTATCATCTTCAAAATGTCCAGCTTCGTAATATCGGTTAGCTGCATTTTCTACTTTCCAAGCCATACCCATGTATTTTCCAACATATTTCATCATTGGAACCAAGAATCTTCTCATCATGAATGGTGCATTTTTAACGTAATTTGTTGCAGGTACACTCCCAGGAGATATGGCGTTAACAACCATCCCTTTCGGTAATTTTCTTGACATAACAGCTGCCCACCAATTTGTAAATGTCTTTGTAGTTACATAGATGTCCATAGTTTTACCCGTATAAGGGGGTTGATACCTCATAATCGCGTCCATCGTAAGATCTAAGCTACCATCAAAATGTTCATCGGCGATTGTACTAAAGTCTGCAACTTTCATACCAAAAACACCTCCAATAGAACCTTCAGAGCTCGCAATGACAATTCTTGCGGTTGAAGTTAGTAAATTAGCTGCAAGTAATCGCATCGTAAGAATGTGATGTCCTACAATATGCGATGCAAAAGTCACCTCAATACCATGATCATTAAGGGTATTGGGTTTCTTTGGTGTCATACCTGCGTTCAAAATCAGTAGATCAATTTTGCTATCGATTTGTTCTAATTGATCAGCAGCTTCTTGTACCTTTTCAAAATCTGAGGTGTCAATGACTAATATTTCAAAAACATCATTTTCTACTCGCCTTAGTAATCGAGTTACAGCATCTTTCCCTTTTTCGATTGAACGGACGGCAAGAATTACCTTACCAAATCCTTCACTCGCAATTCTAGCAGCACTTTCAAATCCAATCCCTGAATTTGCACCAGTGATTAAAGCAACTCTATTCTTGTTTATTTCTTCATCAGACGGAATAAGTTCATAAGTGGTTTTCATTGTTATACTTCCTGAATATTAGAACGATCGTTCTAATTCATCTATTGTATTTACCACCACTTTCCTTATAAATATATTGGAACGAGCATTCCAATAAAAACTTTTATCCATACAAAATTTGAAAATATGAAAATCGACATATCGAAATAATGCAATCTTAAAGATCTTAGTTAAAGGAATGAATTTAACTAGAGAGAGGTACGGTCGAAACTTCAATATTTTCTGCCCAAATAGAT
Source organism: Candidatus Heimdallarchaeota archaeon LC_2 (assembly GCA_001940725.1). The sequence continues at coordinate 26,282 of MDVR01000042.1, forward strand.
TTTTCTTAAGAAACTTAGAAAGGCGTTTATTATTTAGACTTGCAATTCATTGGTTTTTCTTGTTACCAGATGTATACAATCGGTATTTAATATACAAGGTGAATATTATATTACCTACAAAGGTGTATTAATTATGACAAAAAATATTGTACTCGCAGGAATATTGAATTTCTTTCTCTTAGGAGCAGGATATATTTACTCAGGAAAAAAAGTTGTAACTGGCGTTTTCCTAACCTTAGGAGCAATCCTTCTAACTTATTTAGAACAAGTAATGTTTGAAAGTGGATCAGATGAGTTTAAAGTGACTTTCGCAGCAGTGTTTCTATTAGCTATAGGGACAACTTATGATGTTGTAAATGAATTAAAATCCGAACAATCTTAAAAAAATTTATTACTTTAGTAAAGTTAATTAAAAAAAGTAATAGGTATAATAATGAAACTCCGTGATAATATTAAACACTGTCCAGTAGAAGTAGCAATGAAGATTCTTGGCAAAAAATGGACAATCCACATTTTACGTGATATGTTCAGAGGAATTACAAAATTTAGTGGATTCTTAGTCTTAAATCCTAAAATGTCTACTAAAATCCTATCACAACGGTTCAAGGAATTACAGGCTGATGGTATGATTGACCGCATGGTGCTTAATCAGACACCAATTCAAATTGAATATCATTTGACGGATAAGGGACTTGCTTTCCAAGATATAATATTGGCATTGTCCAGGTTTTCCATTACAAAATTCCCAGAACGGATATTTGAAAATATAATAGTAACTCACGAAATTTCTGAACAGGCAATTCAAATTGCCGAGCACAGATTTGGTGTTATTTCAACTTTAGAAGATTACGCTCAACTTGTCTAAACCGTAATTTCGTAATTGATTTGATTTCAGGAAGGCTATTCGAATTATCTAATTCCACTAAATATGTTCCGAATTTACATATTGCGAACATCCCGTCGTCTATGAAGATATTGTCTGGATAGTATTTATCCAATTTTACAATGATTTTCTCATCTAGATCAAGTAAAGATTCCATACTAGTAGATGTTGTCAAAATTATTTAAAGAAAAATTGAAATAAATTGTCGGTCCGGTTTCTGATTTATCTATAAAATAATCATATATTAGTACTTCAGGTGATTTTAACAAATTTTTAGTAATACTTTTCCTCTAATAAAAATAATTTATCTATCCATTTCCAACAATTCAAGATTTGTAGTTATTATAGTCGAATAAATGAATGTCTCTAATGACTATATCAACAATCAGTCTAACAGATGAAGCAACCGGATTACCCCTCGAGAAAATAAAAGAATATGAGGTTCCACTTGAAGTTACCTTCGCAAAACAATTCAAGAATACAGATATCCTAGTTTTCTGCTCGACACTTAACAACAGTAATTTGAGCAAAGCTGTCTGTACAGTTGTTCTTGTTGGTAAGAACAGTGTGTATTATTTTCAGAAAAATCTAAAACAGAGTGACTATGATAATATCGAGATAACAGAGCTGCTTACTTTACTGCATATTTTGGCTGAAATAAAAGATAAATCAAAGGATTCAGAATTTCGAGATCACTTTCAGATAGGAAAAGATCGAACAATTAGGGTCCAGATCAATCTTAATAATTTGATTAGTAAGAAAGTAATTGAAAAAACAATTAATAATCAATTTATCGATCAACACAAAAGTTATGCCTTTCTTCTGGAATTACTTCAAACACAGCTTAATCATGCGTCCCAACTAGGAATAGATATTAAATTAAATTATGATTTTCAATTTCATGAGTACACAATTTATTGTAATCTACAATGCCACAAGGTATTATTGAATGATAAGATAACCAATTCCAGACAGATCTATCCCATTCCAACCAAAATAGATCGTCTCAAGCATTCGAATTAATTATTCAAGATCACAGGAAAATTCGATCGAATTTGGGTCATTATATTGGTACATCTTATTCAACTCTCCGTTTAATCTTATTACGCAATAAATTTCTGAACAAATCATTATAAACAAATTTGGAAGAAGTGTTCTTTATTCGTCTCACGAAAGATTTGATAACTCTTTCACTAGATTCTGTAAATTCATCCCATCTTGCCTGCATATCACCTAAATTCCTTGAGAAATCAATAGTGTTGAAACCCCAGTCAATTCTCCGAATTTTGAACAATTAACACTGGTGATGGGGTATACTGGAAAAAAAGATCGAATTCAACCCACTACACAATGGAAAAGATGAATTCCATTTTCCACTTTATCCTTACTAACAAATTTCAATACTCACTCATTCGCCCTTTCTATTAAATGGATAACCAGTCTAAGTGAAGAATGAAAGCCTGGGATCGAAGTTCGATATAGAAGAACATTATCAAGCTAAGTAAAAAATAATTTTCAGAAGTAATCAACTCTATCATTCCAATCTTGACCTATCAATTTAAGTTTAAACTTGGACTATAAAGTACAATGGACTTCGTATCTGAATTAATACCGAAGAAACTGGGAAGGGATCAATATCGATCAATCAGTTCTCCTCTGATTATCACCTTCTTATATTTCGCTCTCTTATATCTTCAAACCTTCATTAAGGAAAGCAACGATGAAAACACTATTGGATATACATATTTCTTCAAGGGATATTTCTCTTCTTTTTCGTTCCCAAGTTTATTCATCTCATTCAATTTCTTTACTGTCAGTTTTTTTGCTATTTGGATATCTATCCGAACAATCAATCTAAATGGTAATATCGGCAATGTAGGTATTTCCGCATTAATTTTCGGAAGCAGTTATTTCCTTTTTGAACTGATATTTTATTTATCATTCATAAACGAATTCGCAAATAATATTGATCAAGATTTTGAAGTTAATGAATTCATAAGTGCAAATAGAGAACTATTGTTTTCCAATTTTCTCTTCAATTTACTTGAATTCATGTTTTTAGCATTAATCTTTGCTGGAATCTACTTTGAAGTGACCAAGAATCTCAATCATACTCAAGGAGAGCTTTATCCCAAAATTTAATCTGCACCAGATTAATTTGGTATTTGCACTCATCCTTGTTTTTGATTGTTATACAGAATTCAGAATTGCAATTAGCAAAATGTAGATATAATGATGATACTTTTTGAAATTAATGTCAAAAGAGCCAATTCAGTTAGGACATTCTGTGGAACGCCATTCTCATCATCATGCGTCTGACCATCGGCATGGTTCTTCTAAAGATGAATCAAGGTCTGCTCAAAGGACTGACAGGCAGTTCGGTACAGACTCTTTAAGTGTAGCAGAACAAGTTTTTGGAATTCTCTTTGTTAGCATAATGTTCATTGGATTTATTTCTTTGATCATATTTAGTTTATTTCGATAAAAATGATCTATCGAGAAATAAATATATGTTAAAATCAGATTTGTTGAAGCTAAGTATATGGAGAACACAGATACCGTTATTCTAAATACCTTTTCTTAAAAATCCCAATTTTTGTATATCATTCTCTATCTTCAGATAATTCTATAAATCGATATTTTGATTATTGATCATTATGATCGTTTTGATTAAATGCTTTAGCAAATACTAAATATATTTCGATTAACAAATTGAAATAATGACCGCAAAAAAAGAGATTGTTAAATCATTTCTCTATCTAGTGGCTAATGGAGAAGTGCAAGATGCTTACAACAATCACTTAAGTGATAGTTTCAAACATCACAATGCTTTTTTCCCAGGAGATCGCCAATCACTGAAAAATGCAAAGCAATAAGATGCTGACCGAAATCCCAACAAAATTCTCACACTCTTTGTAATGCGGTAGAATGATGATAATGAGGTAATCGTTCATATTCCATTTCTTATTAAAATTATAAACAATTAAACGATCTAATGGATCTAAAGAAAATTAAATTAACTATGAATATTCATTGTACAATTGAATTTCAAAATCATTTAAATATTTTAATTATTAAATTCTGATATGTTTTATAGAATTGCCAAATTCATATTTCTTTTTGCTTTAGTTGGGTTCTCAACTATTACTTTCCAAAATATTACATTGCAAACTTCAATAAACAATCTGAAAAATGATTCGGATATCGACTCAGACATTACATTTGATATGGAAATATTTGAAGCTTTGATCTATCTATTAGTTATTCTTGGTTTTGCAATGCTCATCTTGGTCTTAGTGGTAAGTCAAACACATCAAAACGTTATTGCTAATTCATACAAATCAAGTAATAACTCTATGAATTATTCAATATCTTAATGTATCTTCGTTAACAATTCTTTATTTCTTTCAACGAATTTTACCCCAATACCTTTAATCTCTGCTAATTCACCACTTATACCCTTTGGGTTTCCCGTTCTCGTACGAAGGATTGTAGAATCAGTGATTGCGTTTGTGATCTTATTTGGAGTTCCAAGATTATCAAGGAGTAGCTTTGCAGTTTTCAATCCTACACCAACTAAACCTTGAACAAAATACTCTTGCTTTTCTCTTAAAGTTAACCGTTTAGGTCCTCCTCTCATTAGAATTGGATCTACATGTTCTTCCTGTATCCAAGAAGCTAATCTTTCAATGAGATGAGCTGTTGAAATCTTATCAGTAGAAGGTAAAATAGTAATCCCCCGTCGAATTACTAGATATGCTAATGCACCAAAAATGTTTTTCCTGATTTCAGAATCAACCTCCAAACCTTCGAGAATAATGATAACATTATCGTACTCTTCAATCATTCGATGAACCTGGTCAAATAATCTAGTATCATAAAGTGACTGAACAAAATCACTTCCGCTCTTTCTTTCAATAATATGATCTGAACCAATAATATAATCTCCAATGCTGAGAACTTGTTTTTTAACATTAACTCCTAATTTTTGCAATTCTTCAATAACAATTTGAGGTTCTCTTGAATCTACAACAATTTCCACAGACCTCAATTATCTTATTAGTTCTTGAACTAGTATTTTGAAAAGCGAACTCTTGGTGTCTAATTGATGATAATACTGATAAATATCAGTTGTTATTTATCAATTCGATTTATTTTGGAGAATTATAATTAACGAAATTCAACCTATCCAAAATATAGCTACAATTATTTTAATATGGTTCGTAATTGTAATAACTTATAGTAATTCAGCAAATATTTTTATGTCAATACTCATGTGATCTAAATTTCTTCCCAATAACAATTATTAAAACGAAACTAGAAAGAAGTAGAAAAATTGATGGGTAGCTTACTCCTTCCTCCCCTGAATCTTGATTGTCAATAGGACTGATTTCTACAATAGACGTTGTGGTTTCAACTACTGTTTGAATCGAAATACTCTGAGCTGTTGTAATTTCAGTTGAAGTTTCAGTTGAAACTACAGTTTGGGTTTCAGTTATGAATTGTGTTTGCTGTAGAATAGAAATTTCGGTTGTAGTAACAGTTTCGGTTTTTTTATCAAAATGGACCTCAAAAATTTGAATACGATTGTTATTACTATCAGCGATAAAAATAAAATTTCCTATAATTTCAAAAAATGCTGGAGTAGAGAATTCACCATCACCAGATCCAGCATTTCCAAATAGCGTAATAAAATTTCCACTTGAATCGAATATTTGAAATCGATGATTACCAAGTTCGCTAATTACAAAATATCCATTAAGAATTTTAATGCCGTAAGGGAACGAAAATTGACCGGGAAGTGATCCATTATTGATTGCTTCAAACTCCTTATAGAACTGGATCTTATGAAGAGGTCTGTAGGTTTAAGGGAGCCCGTCAGAGATAAAAACTCATAATACCAAATTCATAATCTCCAATAAATAAATTCAATAATTAAAATAAAGGAATTAATCAAATGAAGGCAATTATTTATCAAAAATACGGATCTCCTGATGTTCTTCTACTCAAAGAAGTTGATACACCTATACCCGAAAATGATGAGGTTAAAGTAAAAATTGTTTCTGCATCCCTCAACGCAACTGACTTTGAAATTGTAGGAGGTGTTTTATTTGTTCGCATATCAAGTGGACTCCGAAAACCCTCTAATCAGAGACTTGGATGTGATTTTGCAGGTCGGGTCGAATCAATTGGAAAAAATGTAACTGAGTTTAAACCAGGTGATGAAGTATATGCTGATTTAATGTATCAACCAAGATCATATGGGGCTTTTGCTGAGTATGTTTGTATTCCTGAAAAATCCCTAAGAATGAAACCTGCTAGTATGACATTTGAGGAAGCTTCGACTATACCACAAGCTGGTGTACTAGCTTTACAAGGAATTAAGGGTAAATTACCACCTCAACCAGGTCAAAAGGTTTTAATTAATGGTGCTGGAGGAGGTGTAGGGACATTTGCAATTCAAATTGCAAAATATTATGGAACTGAAGTCACTGCTGTCGATAGTGCTGATAAATTCGATATGATGCTATCACTAGGTGCAGATCATGTCATTGATTATACTCAAGAAGATTTTACAAAAAACAAAAAACAATATGATCTGATTCTTGATGTTATTGCTAGACGAGGTGTTTTTGCTTATAGACGAGCTTTGGCACCAAAAGGAAGTTATCGAATGGTGGGTGGATCGACTAGACGAATTTTCCAGGTTTTAATCCTAGGATCAATAATTTCACGGTTTTCGAGTAAAAAAGTAGGAATTCTGATGGGAAGACCAAATAATAAGGAAGATATGGAATTTTTAGTGGAACTTTTTGAAGACAAGAAAGTAGTACCTGTTATAGATAAAATTTATTCATTGAACCAGGCTATTGAAGCCCTCCGGTATCTTGAAGATGGAAAAGCAATTGGGAAAATAGTAATAACAATGGAATAAAGAGCTATAAAGTACTGTTGCAGGATGTGGGATTTACTTTAACAGCTCAATACATAAAATTCAAACTATCAATTTTTTTTTCCCCTATAGCCCTTTGAACTGAGGTTCCAAAAACGACATTTCCAATGTTTTATCAGTATGTTTTGTGGGAGTTTAGTGGTTTATCAATGTATTTTCTGAATGCATAATATAGATAAAACAACTTATTCTATATATAAGTCACTATAAACCCGTTCCCCTTTAAATTTTCTCTTGACGGGATCCCATGGAAAGAATATCGTAACATTGAATTCCAATTTCTCTTGTGTTGGTTCCATGTTCAACCATTTTGCTTTATGGGTTCCGACAACATGAGCTTCTTGGAATACTCCTTGTGGACCAATAACAATATTTTCTAATGCAAAATCGATGTCGGGAAATGCGGTTAATAATTCAGTATAGAACGCGGCTGCTCCATCATGACCTTCCCATTTATGTCCTGTTTGGGGTATTATGTAAACACAATCTTCAGTTAACGTGGAAATCAATCCCGGAATATCCCGATTATCTTCAGCGATTGAGTGTACTTTCCAAAGTTCCTTTATCTCTCTATATTGATCTGGTGTGATTTCTAATTGTAGCTGTTTACGTACTCTTTCTAAACTCATTGAACAAAATTGATTATACTGGTATTTTTAATTATGTATTACTGAAAATATTTAATCTTTAAATACATTAAATTGTAAGTTGACACCCCTATCCCCAACGTACTAACCAAAATCACTGAAAATCAATAGAATTTATCGATTATAATCCAAAAGAATTAATGATAATTCAGATTAACAAAGTCCGAAAAATCAAATATCGAAAAAATATTTTGAGTGGCCAATCCTCAGCTTCAATATTTTTTACAAACGAAACTGAGAACAGCCATAAAAACTGTTGACTTGCAAATGTTAATCCTTCTTTATCATTTGACTTCACAAAACTCCACAATGAAGTGGGGTATGAACTGATATATTGTCATTCTCTGGGTATTCTAGCTTAAGAATTTGTTTAGTTCAAACTGAAAGTTTCAATTAGAAAGTTAATTATCTGAATCTTTGTTGTTTTCTCTGCTCAAAACTAAACCAATTGCACCACCCACGCTTATTCCGAGTGAAGTACCAAGACCTACTCCGAGAGCAAGATTTCCATAAGCCATTCCGAAGATTATTCCAATGAATATCCCTCCAACTAATCCGAAGGACGTCCCCCTTATTATGAATCGATCGAATTTTTTTTCTAAATCATTTGTTTCTACTTTTGTCATAAAATTACACCATTAAGTTGATACTTAATTAACAATTAAGTACACACTTATCGATCGACAGATACCTAACGTATCACCCTAAATAATACCCACAGCTAGCTGGCATAATACCAAAAAAATCATCTAGCAATTACCTCAACTTTTCATGCAACAACTTGCATTTTATGATTATTTCGATCATCAGGGATTTGAATTTTACAGACTTAAGATCAAGAAATCAACCAATTTGTATTTCAAACTTTTTCTTATCTGGACCATGTGGACCAATCGAGGTAGGGTTTGGCTACAATCTGTCTTTGCACTTGAATTTGGTATCTACTTGGATTCCAATCTTGTCAGCAGGATGATGAGTGATCTCCTAATTAACTTAGCTCCTAAACAGAGGGTCAAATCTTTGACCTTCAAGCTCAATAATAAAAAAATTCCTCAAACTTCTCGAGAACTAATTTTACACCCTGTAGCTGAAAACAACCTAAAAGAATTTAGTCAGTTAGATACTCAGAATAAAGCAGATCTGATTGAAATCACACATCGATTGGCGTCAGGAGAGAGGTTGTCTGAGATCCAAGAGGGTAAACCAAGCTTAAAACCTTTTCACAAATTGAAGAAGTTTGGCTCGAAACTTCAAGATTGGACAATTAATACTGCTGTAAATAGCTTTGATGCAGTGGGAATTGCCATTGATGAAAAAATCATCAGAAAGGCATTTAATCTCAAGAAGCATAAAGAATTTGGACATCACTGGGTATCTCGTTGCAAAACTTACCTACCAAGTATCATGATAGAAGTGGTTGGACTTCTCAGACCGGGAAGATTAGCAGAGGTGGTTGGTCACTTTTTCCCATATCCTCAGAAAAATTACGATGTTAATGGTAAATACAAGCCATTAAGAAAACATGAATTCTTGCAACCTTTTTTAGAGGTTCTTTTCCAACGTTTTGGTGATTTAGTACTGGTTGCAGATGCTAATTATGCAACAAGAAAGGTGATTTCATGGTTACAGAGTAAAGGTTGGCATTTTGTGATGCGCTTGAACAGTAACAACAAGATGTTAGCTGGTATCAAAGAGCAATTTGAACAGAATGTGGATCTCAAATTCATTGTTGAATGGATGCATGAAGAAGAATTTGGTGGATTTATCCGTATTCTAGCTTATCGCCGTAGGTGGAAGGATGCTAAGGGAACTAGAAAACATAAAACCTATTATTTGATAACAACATTGGATTGGGATGCAAGATCGATTTGGAGGTTTTACAGACTTCGCTGGTCACTGGAAAATACTTTCAAGGCACTTCCAGTATTGGATCGTACACCAGGAATGGATGCAGATCTAATTCGTGGTTTTTTAGCATTGAATTTGCATGTGATAGCACCAATCTGCTATCAGAGTAGATCTTCAAGTCGTACAGTAGCTAAATTGTTGAATTTACCCATGTTGGTGAAAGGAAAAAAAGTGGTTTGGCAAAACATTCCTACCCGCTTTGCCAGACGTTTGCTATTGATCGGCTATTACCGTTCAATGGAGTTCCTGAAGATTGAATTAGAGATCTAATACACAAGTCCTACGTTGGTGATTCATCATCAACCCCACTGGAGGTTCCATCTCAGAAAAGGATTTGATTTACTGAATATTAAAACTAATAGCATACGTGTGAATGTTTCTAGTATTACTATAATTATTTCATTGATTAATTAGTGATACATCTGTTTTCTGTCGATCGATCGAAAAGATTAATTGCTAAATTTAGACTTACATCCTTTAGAAATAGAGGAGTAAGAGGACTAGGTAAGTATCTACCTGTCATTTCTTCTAAAAATTCTAAAAAGAAGAAGTACGGAAAAGCTGGAAGCGTACCAAAAAGCCATAACGGCAGTCCTACCCTGTTAGTTCAAACTTACAGGAACGCTGGTACTCGGAGTACTCATTCATCACTGAATGAGTTCTTTGAAAATGATCAACCAGTGGTTAAAAATCACGGAAAAACTGACTTTATAGAAACTAGTAAGAAGAGAAGCAGAAGGACGCACCGTTCCAATGGAACAGAACCTATTTCAACAGAAGCTATTTTGGCTGAAACTAAAAAAGTGAAAGTGATGGCGACATCAGATATAGGGTTGCTGAACATGAAAAAATTTATTTCAAATAAGAAATAATAGTGGATCATTACACATTGTTTAAATGAAGGATTTCGAGCTGAAATTTGATAGATCGTAATATCTAACATTCAAATTGAATGGAGAATATTAAAAATGAAAAGAATAGCACAAATTCTTATTATTATGTCATTACTGCTAGTATCAACATTTATTCCAAATGTTAATTCATCATCAGTTACCACAATTAACCATCTGAAAAATGAGACAACTCAATCAATTTCTGTAAATCAGCTCGAAGGTTCATTTGAGGTTTTATCTAGACCATATTTGGATGCGGTATTTAATTCCAGTAGTTCTAGCCTTTTAACAGTAACCAGAGATAGGAATGATTCCCTTGGTCACGGTGCAATTCATGAAATGGAGATCTATCAAAATGTAACGGTTCAATATAAAGTTGTTAACGGTGATGAAAACACTACTGTTAGACTACATTTAGATGCACCTGCAGTAAATTTTACAGCTACTCAAACTGATTATTCCTTAGACTTGGCTAGTAATAATGTAAATGAATCTTTAGTGATGAAATATGTTTCTTCCTCTACAGATCTAGAAAACATTACCTTACCTTATGATAAAGATTTTGGGGAACTTGTTAATGTCAACATTTCCACATATGAAGTTGAATTTAATATAACTTCAAATTTTATACGTTATTTTGGGGCAGTTGATGCTTCAAATCATGAGACTTTAGGAAATGCACCATTTAATTTTATCACTACTCAACAATATTGGACAACCAAAAGTGTGGATGAATTCTATATCCAAACTGAAGTAGCAGATATAAATATTCTTGCCAATAATACTTCAGCTGCTGATGTCTATGGGATTGCTTACAGGACTTCACCTACGGATCAATTCACAAGAGTTAATTATACAACACCTGTTACAACTCCTCTTTTCGATGAGAATATTACATTACCTGAGTTCAATCTTGGTGTAACAGTTGAATGGTTCTCATATGCTTATTTAAATGAAGTATTAAATGGTACTCCAATATTAAAAATAGTAGAAAGAACCGAATTCAAACGTGTGAAAATGGAAGATGGAACACCCTCACTATTTACTGAAATTAATTCACAACATAAAGATAAATTACTAGTTGACAATACACTTTATACTCAATCAAATAATGTTAATATTTCAATTAGTGCAACAGTGGTCAAAGGGCATATTGATTCATTTAATCTGACCTTTGGAGACAATAGTTCATTAATGCCTTTGGATAATGTGAATGACCCAACAGGGAACATTAGTAGAGAAGGAGAATTCTTCAATTTCACGCAAAATTTTGAAGCTGGAAGACATGATATATTTCTCGCAGCTTTTACAGATAAAGGTATAGAAATTAATGCAACATATGTATTATTTATAGATCAAACAGCGCCTACAGTCTCACTTAAAGAAGAATTTGATCAATCTCAAGTTATTTCAACTTCTGGAAAAGTTACATTTGAATTTGATTTCTCAGATGAATTATCAGGAGTCAGAGAAGCAATTCTAGATTTGGGAGATGGCAAATCAGTTGAGGTTACAGATAAAAATGAATATACACATCGGTATCTTGAATTCCGAATTGGCTACCTTGTAACTCTTACAATTGTGGATTTTGCAGGAAATGTAGTTATTTCTGAAACACTACAAATCAAAGTTATACCTGAACCAATTGGGGATACTGATGCACCTAATGCAGAATTTTGGTTGCTTCTTTTATTTGTTGTAATTGGAATAGTAGCTTACAAGTTTCGTGAGAAGATATCTGATATATTAGGAAGATAAATATAATATTATATCTAGCATATTTATTTAATTACAAAGATAAAATAATATACAGTGGACGTATGACTACATAAACAAAACATGAATTCATTATTTTCGGTAATACTAATCATTGGAATTTTTTGTTTTTATTCATTATTATGGATTATTTATTACAAACAATATCGATTTGCTAGCTATTTATTTGATTTATTGCCTTATTATCCCATATTTAGCATATTAAATGGTTTAACATTAATCAGTATTTTTTGGAGTAACATTGAAAATTCAACTAATAAAATATTATTAACGATAATTTCAATTGCACTATTTTCTCCGCAATTCATTTTATTCAGTAAATGGAGACGTAATTATATTATTGCAAAATACGAAAAACTGCTAGTAGAATTAGCTACAAATGACAAAATAGAACTACTAAGTTTCGAGGATTATTTGAACCGAAAAAATAAACCATTTGAAAAAACTATTGTCATAATTCGACACGATGTAGATATTTCATTGAACAGAGCAAAAAATATGATGAGACTTGATAAAAAATATGGAATACCTGCAACATACTTCTTCAGGAATAAATGTGAGAAATATAAATTTGACGAGATTATCCCGATTCTAAAAGATATAAGAAAATATGATAATATTTATGCCGGATTTCATTTTTCAACTTTGACAAATACCGAAGGAGACATAAAAACTGCAAAATCAAGATTTAAAGAAGAATTAGAAATTTTTAAGAAACATGCCACAATTAGGTTCATAGCGGCTCATGGTGATATGTACAAAAATAGACAACTAGTAACAGATAAAATAATAAATTTAGAAGAATTAGGACTTCATTCTGCTTATGATATAAATCATGATTTTTATCTTAGTGAGGCGGGGGGGTTACATCATTTTAATAGAGAAGAAGGGGGTATTACATTTGAGGATCAAATTAAGATCTTATCCAACCCACCCAAAGGAAAGTTAATTCAAATTTTAATACATCCAGATTGGTGGTTTTAACTTATATATTAGCGTGAAATAACTTGATTCATCATTAAAGTTGTGTTAAATCGATTTATTTATAACAATTTAGAAATGCAATATATTGTGGAAAACTCTGTAAATGACAAAATCTTGGATGTGGGGTGTGGTATTCGACCAAGGGGTGATGTAAATCTCGATTTAACCGAATCGGAAAATATTCCAAATTTTGTTCTAGGAGATGCATTGGATTTGCCATTTGATGAGAATTCATTTGCAACTGTGTATTCTTCCGGATTATCCCTGTGGTCTACCGATCATGATGATTCGAAATTGTTGAAATCTTGGCAAGAAGCTGTCAGAGTTGCAAAAGATCAAGTTGTAATGGAATATAATTATACAAAACAAAGTAAACAATGGAGAGGAAGACATCCAATTGACTCATTAAATTGGCTTCAGAGTAATCTATCTAATGAAATTACTTTGGAATATTCTGAACGAGGAAAATTTTCAAATTTAATTCGACCATTTGAAAAAATATTTGGTAAATCCTTCACAATAGTCTTTTTGAACAAAATTATGAGAAGATCTTATTATAGTAAATTTAAGCTAAAACTGTCAGAAAAGGAAAATCTTCCAGAAGTCAAGTGGAATTAATATTAAGTAAACATTACAATAATCAATAAAATACATATCTTATTTCCAAATTCGTAATTTGATTATTTTCTTGATTTAATTGAGTTATACCGATACGTCAATACATAAGCTAAATGAATAATAATATTTCTGAACGAATAACCGGATTTGATATGGGTCCGTGGTCTAGCCCGGTTATGAATTACTGCATTGCGATTCAGTAATTAACAAACGTTTCCTTCACGAATAATCTTGAGAATGGAGAAAATCCTGGGTTCAAATCCCGGCGGGCCCATTTTCAATTTTTATAATCCAAATTGACCTAAAGATAATAGATATCGAGTTTTTATTAGTAGACTTATCCTTATTTTAAAAAGGAAAAAGATTGAATTGAAATTATATCAAAGGTAAAAAGCAATGAGTAACGTCTCCTTATTTCAAACTAAATATACAACCAGCGAAAATTTAGAAAGTTTATCTAAAAAATTACAAGAACCGGATTGGATATTAAAGAGGAGAAAAGATGCCTTCTCTAAATTCAACAAGTTACCATACGATCAAGATACTCTATTTTACAAATACACCAATTTTAGAAAATTAAATCCTGAAAAATTGACACCGATGTGGGAATTAGAAGATGTTATTAATTTTCCAGAATATGATCAAGACCCAACTTCAATTGAATTTGATGCTTCGGTAAAAATAAATTTAGATATTGAAATGCAAAATAAAGGTATTATTTTTACCTCTTTAAATAATTTGATTAAAATGGATGAAGCCTTAGCAAAGAAAATTATTAAGAAGATTGATGGTATTTCAAATAATTTTGATAAACTTGGATTATTAGCTAGAGCTTTCTCATCTAATACGATGGTTTTGTATGTCCCAAAAGGTGTTATTTTAGACAAACCAATTACAAAAGAGATCTATAATTCTCCTGGTCCTTATACTTCTTTTAATGAATTTATTGCTTATTTTGAAGAAGAAACACAAGTGGAAATTAGAGAAACATTTCAAAACAACAATCAAAGTGCCAATGACGACGATCAAATATACATTTCAATGAATGTATTTTATTTAAAAGATCATGCAAACGTAAGCCATTCACAAATACAAGCATGGCGAAATAATGTTGTACATATTATTGCTAAAACTGTAGATCTAGACAATTATTCGAAAATAACATCTCTTTCACATTTACAAGGTGGACAAATGACACGTCAAAATAGCTTATTGAATTTAAGGGGAAGAGGATCTGAAGGTTACGATTTATTTTTGAAATTTGGAAACGATAAACAGAGATTTGATGTTAAATCAGAACTTCGTCATTATGGGGAAGATACAATAGGTCAAACACACGCTCGATCAGTGATGACAGGAAAATCTGAATCGATCTTACGAGGGTTAATCACCATATATGAAACTGCTATAAATGCTGATTCTTGGTTGACATCTAAGGGAATGACAATAGGGAAAGCCAAAATAAGTGCAATTCCATCATTAGCAATTTTACAAAATGATGTCAAAGCAGCACATGCTGCATCAGTAGAACCATTAAATGAGAATGTTATTTTTTACTTAGAAACTCGAGGAATTGATAAAAAAACATCAAAAGAAATGCTTGTAAAAGGTTATTTTGAACACATTTTAAAATTATACAAAAAGGAAGAAACTTCAGTGGCATCAAGAAAACACCTAAACAAGAAATGGACAACATTGAATTAAGTGATATAATGACAGAATTGGTTGAAGTATGCAAGAATGATTTTCCTGAAGAAGGAAAGCTCAAATCTGTTGATGTTGAAGGAATTCAACTAATGATAACAATAATTGAAGGAAAACCTGTTCTCATTTCTAGAATTTGTACCCATAAAACTTATGATCTTACAAAAGGGCACTATGAAGAGGGTTATGTTACGTGTATGTTGCACACATCCGTTTTTGACTTAGAGGATGGAGAAGCTCTAAATGCACCAGCAACAGAACCACTAGAAATTTATGAAACTGTAACCAAAGATGAATCAATATATATGGTTCTGAAGTAAATGGATTTGATTGATTTATTTTGTGGTGGTGGAGGCTCTAGTCGAGGATTCCATTTAATGGGTTTCAAAACAATTTGTGCGATTGATCAGGTTCCCTCATGTATAATTACCTATAACAAAAATTTTGGGAATGTTGCAATGTCAGCAGACATCTCTAACTTGCGATCTGAAATAATTCTAGAGAAAGCAAAAAAAAAACCATTTGTAGTGACTGCCTCCCCACCCTGTGAACCGTTCACTTTAGCTAATGAAAATCGTATAGCAAATCCATTTGATAGATTATTTGATGATCAAATTGGAAGATTGACAATAGATGCAATTAGATTAATCGGAGATTTGGACCCGGAGTTTTTTGTTATCGAAAATGTTAAGGGGATTCTAGATGGTGAAGGAAAAAAATTGTTAGCTGAGGAAATTGAAAGCTTGGGGTTAGGGAAGCCATTTTTCACAATAATAAATGCTGAAAGATTTGGTGTCCCCTCATATAGAACAAGAGTCCTAATTACAAATTTCAAAATTAACTTTCCAAATTTAAAACCAGTTTCATTATTTCAAGCGATTAACGACTTGCCTGATGTCAATTATCCACATGAATTCGATGATCATATAACTTCAACATTGAATGAAAAGCATATGAAGAAAATACCGAATTTACCAGCTGGAGAAGGTCTAGTGTATTATCGAGGGGCTAAGACCGAAATGAGGAATTATATTAGGCTTAAATTTGAAGATCCTGCACCTGTGATAATGGGAAAAAGCAGATATGTGCACCCCACTGAAGACAGATTACTAACTCCAAGAGAACATGCAAGGTTGATGAGTTTTCCTGATGAGCATAAATTTTATGGAACATTAGAAGAAAAATATGATATGATTGGTGAAGCAGTTCCACCTCTAATAACAAAATCAATTGCTGCTCAATTAATTAAAATGAGTTGAATCGAAGGGCTGTTCTGTTTTTAATAAATTAGGAACAAATAAAATTAGTAGTATACTTGGAAATAAAGTTGTGCCTAAAATAATAAGGAGAGAGGCAGAAGCAAAGCCCTCTTTAAACCATTGGATTGCAAAATATTCAGTAATTACACCAATTATAATGCCAAATACTGCAATTGATTTTATTCTAACTTTTCTAGTCCATTTACCATATTTAGAATTAGGACCAAATTTCCCAAAAATCCCTGTTAATCCACTCATAATTACTAACAAATTAGAGGCTAATGCAATAAATAGGAAACCAGGAAGATGAGATAATTTGAACTCTGATACGTTATCATCTTCTGCTAAAACAATTGCAACACCGACTAAAATTGTGTAAGTAATTGCTGCAAACAATGGAACAAGTATAGTTGATGAAATATTAAAAATTACTAATCGAGAAGAATCGACCCCTGTCACTAACAAAGGAATAAAGGACAATCCATATATGTAAATGAATACTACCAAAGGTGAAATCCCTAAAGTAGCAATAATATCCAATCTTTGTGCTAACGGCAATTTCCTTGAGGTTAGTAATTTTCTTATATTGAGCCTCAAAACATGGGAAGCCCCATTTGACCAACGCCACAATTGAGCAATTTGAAGTGAAAAGGTTGGAGGAATATTTCCAATTGACCCAATCTTATCATAATAATATCCTTTGCTTCCATTCATAAGTAAGTTAACTGATAACCCGTTATCCTCTGTGAAAGTATGCTCTGGGATTCCACCCACATCATCTATTGAATTTCTTCTAAAACAAGCAGTTGATCCAGCAAATAGAACGATTTCGCCGAATTGTTTACTTCTCTCAAATACTTCAAAATAAAGCCCGTATAATAATGCCGACCAGATTTTAAATATATTATCTAAATTCCTGAAAACCTTTTTTGCTTGAACAAAATCAATTTCTTGCCTTGATTGAAGTATTTCTAGAAACTTCTCTATTATAGTAGTTTGAGGAATTTGGTCAAAATCAAAAAAAGCAATGTATTCAGATTTTAATTCAGGCAAGATCAAATTTAACATGCCTGATTTATATTTTTTATTTTCAGGTTTCGATATGTAATTGACTTTATACTTATTAGCTAATTGTTGATAATTTTTAATTTTATCAACTTCTGGAGTGTCATCCGCAATATAAATGTTCATTTTGTCTACAGGATAGCTTTGTTTGCTAAATCCAATAAGTGTATCCTCCAATATGTGAATGTCCACTCTTCTTATGGGTATTACAATGTCAACTATTGGGAATTCTGTTAATTTCTTAATGTTTGAATGATCCAATGGATTTACTAATACAATACAAATCCCTAGTAATAATAAATTGATTTGAGCTAGAACTACTACTTCAAATGTAAGTTGAAAGCTTATCAGCATAATTTGCCAAATTTCTAAATCTTCATGAAGTAGATTACCAAACCCTTTGTAAAGATGAATTAATATTATTATCCAAATGATTACATAAAGAAATTTGATGATTTTTGAAAATTGCTCTCTGTTCATTCTCCTACCCGTTTTTAAGGTGATTAAAATCTCACATACTCTTTGAGAATAGCCTTACAGATATTATATTGCAGTGAAACATATATCAAATTTCCTCAACAAGACTTTAAATTATTAGTTAAATAAATTTCATATTGAATTTTGAGACAACTGAATCTTTTAAGTTGTAAGTATATTTATTTTTTGTATTTAGTATTATTAGATTTATATTTGTAATTTTTAGAGTTTGTTTTAAAAAAAATGATGGGCCATAAAGTCTATGACCCAAGATATGTTAAATTCGGTTGAAAGTTATGTATTGCAGATCTTTAGGTCGGTTTTTTATATCTCCAATCATGGCTCCGGCAACAAGCTTAACAGACTTAGTGTCTGCTAGATCTAATAACCTTTGAGTAATTACTCCATCCATAATTATTGATTCAACTCCATCAGTCGATACTAGGGTATCATATACTTCAGAAGTCTTAACTGTTACAAGCGTCTCGTTGGAAACTCCAACAAAAACGGCATTGAATGTTCGTTTGGTTTTTTCAATTACATTAAGCAGGGCTTGTGAAACTGAAATTCGAGGTTTACGGGATTTCTCTCGATCGAAGTGTCTTCTATCTCCAGATCTACGAGAATCGTCTTTTGAATTATAAAGGCTTGGGGATCTAGATTTTGATGATCCATCTCTTCTTCTTGAATCCGAATGTCTATCAGATCCTCTAGAATTTGTACGTCCATCAAATTTTTTCGAACTGGAACGTCTATCATCTTTTCTTGAATCTGAGTGTCTATCATCTCTTTTTGAATCTGAGCGTCTATCATCTTTTCTTGAATCTGAGCGTCTATCATCTTTTCTTGAATCTGAGCGTCTATCATCTTTTCTTGAATCTGAACGTCTATCATCTTTTCTTGAATCTGACGTAACTTGTTTTACAACTTGTTTTCCAGTAAATTTTGTTGATTTTTTTGTTCTATAATCAACTTTTGTACTAGCTAGATAGTCAGAGACAGTTTGATCTTCCATTACGAAGTTTGCCTCATGCATAGGAACTTTGTCCTCTATCATTTTGATAATTTCATTGTAAGAGCAATCTTCAACTTCTCTTTTATAGGGTGCTCGTGAAACAAATTCTATTTTACCCATTGAGGCTAATTCTTTTAGAATCATATCACCACCACGATCACCATCAAGTAACGCTGTTATTGTTCTTGTTTTAGAGAGGCTTTTAATTGTATTTGGAACACTGGTTCCTTGTAAGGCAATTGTGTTATTTATACCCATTTTCATAAGGTTAATAACATCAGCCCTACCTTCAACTAATATTATTTCTGTTGCTTGATATATTTCAGGACCAGCTGGAAGTGCGTCTGTACCAAAAATGATCACTCGACCTTTGTTTGATTCTCTTTCCACAGTCTTTGAAATATGTTTTACTTCTTCTCTTGTTTCAACATCCCACTTCTTCATTATCTCAGAAGCTCGTTTTTGAATTATATCCCTTTTTGCCTTTCTTACATCAACTATTTTGTCTAATGTAATACTACAGGCGCAGGGACCAACTCGATCAACCGATTCAAGAGTTGCTGCCAAGATTGCAGTATTTACCTTGTTTAAACTGGAGGGGACAATTAATTTGCCTTTTGTAACTCCAGAAATTTCCCGTATTTCTAGTTTTATTCTTCCCACACGACTCGACTTTTGCAATTGCTTTAAGTCCATATCGCTATCAAGAAGACCTTCTGTTTGACCAAACAGGGCACCGACAATATCACTCTGCGATACAACACCTTCAATCCGAATTTTACACATAAGATTGTATTTTACTGTTTCATCGCTGTTTTTGGTTCCCATTTAAAATGGTCCTCCTGTATATTCAAATTTCAATTAAGAGCTCAGAATATCAAAATGAAATTATATGCTCTTCAAAAATTGATTATACTTGATTTAATTGTATATTTATGTGATATAAGTATTAACATTTAATTTGACCTTATTCTCATAAAAATGGTGAACAAAAATGATTAATTTATCAATCCCCTTCCTATTTATTTTATTATATTAAGTAATGAGATTATAAAAAATCAATTCTCCTTCAATATAATATTCTATCAATTCAAGAGAAATTAGATATTAATATTTTTATTCTTTTGAAAAATACCTATAATACCAAATAGTATGACAGGAATTTTTAAAAAAAATGATATCAGAGGTATTTATCCATCAGAATTAAATGATGAAAATATCGAAAAAATTGGTTTTGTATTTGCACAATTCCTAGGGTCAAACTCACGAGTAGCCATTGCGATAGATTCTAGATTATCTTCTTCTAATGTTCGGAATGCCCTAATTAGAGGAATGAACCGAAATCGTATTATCACCTTTGATTTAGGTTTAGGTCCAACGCCTCTCACATACTTTGTAGCGAAATTAAATGAAGAAATTGATGCTGCAATTATGATAACAGCTTCTCATAATCCAAAGGATTGGAATGGAATAAAATTTTGTAATTCTGATGGTTTATCTTACAACTACGAAAATTTATACAAAATGTTGGAAGAAAAAGTAAAAAATATTGAGTTACAAACTACTGAATTAAATCAAGATTTAATCAGAAATGGATCACACCTATCGTTTCAATACTTTGATTATTTGGAGAACAAATTTTCTTATCAATCGAAATTAAAAATATTGATTGAATATGGGAATGGTTCAGTCGGTAAATTTACAGATGTATTAGAAAAATTAGGTTGTATAACAAAATCAATAAGGAAAAATCCTGATGGTAATTTTCCCACCTTAATTCCAGATCCAACAAAAGAAAAAACATTTGAGGAGATCAAAATTGAACTTGATCTAAATCAATATGATATTGCCATTGCATTTGATGGAGATGGAGATCGTGTTGGTTTTATGCTCCCAAATAAAGAATTAATCTCTCCTGACAAAGTAGTTATGTTATTTGCGAATGATATAATTATGAAAAAAGGAAGCGTATTAGTACTCATGGATGTAAAAATGTCATCAGCGAGTAAGGAATATATTGAAAAAAAGGGAGGAAAAGTATTATTAACGCAAACTGGACATTCATGGGTACATAAGAAATTAATTGAAACAAATGCAGATCTGGCAGCAGAACTTTCTAGTCATTATTATTTTGAAGATGAATATTATGGATATGACGATGGTTTGTTTTCCGCCTTACGGATGTTAGTAATAATTGATAATCTTAAAAAGAAGGGTAAAAACCTATCTGAAGTGATACAGGAACTGCCTTCATATCAGGCATCTCCTGAATATAGAATGGCTATGTCTGAAGATAGACAAGATAAAATTATTGAAGAATTAAAAGCATTTGCAATCGAAAATGATGGTCAGTTAATTGAAATAGATGGGATTCGAGGTGAATTTAATCATGGATGGTTTTTGGCGCGGAAAAGTGGTACTGAATCAGCTCTGAGCTTTAGGATTGAAGGGAAAACCGAGTTGGACTTTAACGAGTTGAAAAATCAAGTACTAACAATAATAAATGATAACTAAACCTAGCGTCACTGTCATATCTTTTTAATAATGATTTATTCAACTGATATCTGAGGAGATTAAAATACCCGTTGCAAACCCAGAACATAGAATAATAGCGCGTAATGTTTTAATGAACGTTTGGATTTGTAGGAAGTGCTACGCCAGAAATCCTATTAATGCGCGCAGATGTAGAAAGAAAAATTGCAGATCAACAAATCTTCGCCCAAAAAGAAGAGATTAAGTCTTAAAAGGTTGAAACCCCATTATTCCGTGATTAACTTTACTATAATAAATTATTATTCTCGCTTAATTGATAGATTATTTTGTGACCTTTTTTATTTAGGATTTCATTTTTCAATTGATCCGTATGTTCAGAAAATATACGCACATAATCTTCAGTACCTGATAATCTAATTAACATCCAGGAGTTATCTTCAAAGTCAATTCTAAAACCGTCCATATCATTAATATTTTTAATTTCTGAAAATTCTAATTCAATAAGCTCGTTCATTTCACGCTGAAATATTTTTTTATTTAATCTTGAAAATGGTAATTTTGTCTTTGAAGAGTAAAATATTGGGAATTCAGCAATTAACTGATCTAAGTCTTTTCCTGTATTTTGCATAATTGACAAGAGTTTTATCACTGTTAAAACTGAATCAGGCCAAATAGCAGTTTTAACAAAGATGTATTTTCCTGTTTCTTCAAAAGCGAATGCAGCATTGTATTCTCGGATAGCATTAATTATACTTGGTGGACCGACTTCACAAAACTCCAATCTACCACCATATATCTTAGATACGTGTGATATTACAGCTGACGTATTAATTGGCACAATTACTACATCATCAGGATTATTTTTCCATATGTAACTTGCAAATAAAGCTCCAATATAATCACCAGAAATAATTTTACCTGATTTTGAAATGAAAATTACCCGATCTCCATCCATATCGGTGGCGATTCCAAGATCACATCTCTGTTCCAAAAATAAATTCCTCGTTTTAGTCAAATTTTTTGGATGGGGTTCAGAAATTCTACCGGGAAATGTGTCGTCGTCCTCCCAATTTATCTTTATTATTTCAGATACTATCGGTTCCAAAACCAAGTAAAGATATTTTTTCATCACACCATGAGCTGGATCAATCAGGATTTTGAGAGAAGAAGGTGTTAACTTAACTTGATCAATAAACCGAGAAAACAATGAGAGATAATCAATTTCTTCAGTTTTTAAATATTGCAATTTTCCTAGATCTACCCAAGGAACCAACTCTATTTCATTCTCTTCTAAAATTCCTTTGTGATAATTACCCAAGCTATCGAACAAAATAAATCCATTGTCCGTTTCCGGTAAATGAGACCCAGTTATCATTAAACCAGCATCAGTTTGATTTGCCATAGTTGAAAATATGAGGAATGGAGTTGGGATGGGATTTTGAGCAATAATAACATTAACTCCCAATGATGTGATTGCAGTGGCAGCTGTGTAGGCTAGGAGTTTACTATTTCTACGATTGTCAAATCCAATACAAACCCTGTGTTTTCCCTTAATTGGAGCGTTACTTTTTATCCAATTTACAATTGCTCTACCAATTCTTAAAGCAAGATCTGGTGACATTTCAGTATTTGCTTTTCCACGCATACCTGATGTCGCGAAAAATAGTGGGTTTGCTTCTGCCACTTGTGGTTTTTGAATTATAATTTTAAAAGTGTAAAGTAAAATTCAATTATAGAATTTATTAGATGTAGATACAAAAAGATCAATTAACTATTTTCTTCAATTATTTGTTTTATCTTTTCGACAAATTTCGATTTTATTATATCAAATCCTTCTTGTTTCATCGATTCAATTGTAATTCTTAGTTTAGGGCTTGTGTTTGAAACTCTCACTAAAATTCTTCCATCTTGATTGGTTAAGGATATTCCATCAACATCATCAATTTTCCCATCTTCTGCAATTAAGATTGGCTTTATCTGTTCCAATACCAAAAATTTACTTGCATCAGAGCATTTGAAATCAAATCTTTTCTTTATGGGCAATTTGACTTCTTTTGCTAATTCTGAAACAGATTTTTGTTTAAACTCTAATGCTTCTGCAAATATAAGGGGTAAAATCATCGCATCATCAAATAAAAATACCGACGGCACAATAGCATGCCCTGAGGCTTCAACACCAAAAACTGCATCTTTTTGCTTACCTTCTAGTGACAGAAAAGAATGCCCTACACGAATTCGAGATACTTCAGCTCCTATACTTTCCAAATAAGTTTCCATTGCTAATGAACATTCCATATTTATTACAATTCGGTTATTAGAGCCAGTCTTAAGCAAATAATCAGACACAATAATTCCAAAAGTATCTGCTGAGATGACTCTACCAGTTTCATCAGTAAAAACACATCTATCTCCATCACCATCAAACCCAGCTCCAAAATCAATATCAATATTTTTAATATAATCACTGAATTGAGATAGACTCTCTTCGGTAGGTTCAGAAGATCTGTTAGGAAATCTGGGATCTGGATCATCAAACAAGGAATTAACTTCAAACCCTAAATCCTGATAAAGTTTAGGTATTATTAATGCAGTTGCCCCATTACCACAATCAACTGCAATCTTAAATTTCTTGGTAAATTTAAATTTTGACTTCAAATAGTTTACATAATTCGAATAAGGATTTACAACAGAAGTGCGACCAATGTCAAATACATCAACTTCATCAAAATCACTTAATTCATAAATTTTCTGAACATCAGCATTATCTTGAGGAGAAAAACCAATTCCAGGGCCCCAATAGTATTTCACACCATTCCAGTTTGGAGGTAAATGTGAAGCAGTAATGAATGCAGAAGCAACAAAATCTTTCTCAAAAGAATTGAAAAGTGTTATCCCAAGAGGACTTTTTTCTACTAAGTCACATGAAACTCCAGTTGACATTACACCTGCAGTGAAAGAGAAAAGTAAAGCTTGAGTTGATGCGCGAATATCTCCACCTACAGTTACAATTGATTTTCCCTTTCTTTTAACATAGGTACCAAAGGCTTTTCCAAGCTCTAGAAAAATTTCCGATGAAATATCCTCAATATAAACACCCCGAATATCATATGCTCGGAATATTGTAGAATTGGCTTTTTTCATAATTCCATAAAAAATGAAAGTAAATAATAATTCTAAGGTAGGTATAGATTGAATTCATTTGCATTCATTAGAAAATTTTTCAATAATTATCAATGAGCACTTAAATCCAAAAAAAATTTATAATAAAGGAAGTATGAATATTACCTATGAGTGAGGAAAAACGAGTCAAGTTAGTAATATTTGGAATTGTTCAAGGTGTTTTCTACAGGACATCGGCTATCAAAGAAGCTAAAATGCTCACAATTGTTGGTTGGATTAAAAATCGTTCTGATTCATCTGTTGAATGTATTGCAGAAGGTACAAGAAGTAATCTTGAAAAATTTATTTCATGGTGTAAAAATGGACCACCCCATGCCAAAGTAGAAAGAATAGATGTCGAATGGCTTGAACCGACAAACGAATTTACTAATTTTGAAATTAAATATTATTAAAAACTTATAAAATATTTTGAGAGTAGAATTCCAAAGAATATCAGATTATCTTAATTTTTAATAATTGTATTCCTAACACTTTATAGCATTTAGCAATAGACTTGAATTATCCTATGTTTGCTCGATTGAAATCTAGGAGAGCTCTTTCTCCAGTTATCACAACAATATTTCTAATGGGAATTATAGTCGCAGCGATAGGTGTAACTCTTGGAATCATCTTGCCAAATATGGACAAACTTAATGATCAATTAGATTTGGAAACGAATTCATCCAATTTAATTGTTCTAGATGAGAATTTTAGGGAGATGATGTTGAATGGATATACCAACAAATTATTTTATACAATGGATCTTGGTGCGTCAGGATTTTTGATGGGGGATATTTCTTCAACATCGATTATTAAATTAATGTACAAAGATACAGATCCGCAAGGGAATATTGTTGATGTTGGATCTCTCAATCGATGGGCACCTCAAGGGATTCCGACACAATTTAATAATACTCAAAATAGATTAATGATCAGACAAAATTTGAACAGTGATGTCATTTCCTCGAATACAAATCAATATTTGATAGGAAGTGGTGATCAAAATATCTTTTTCTTAAACAGTACAAAAAGGGCTTCAGTGAGCTGGTCAATATTAAATCAAAGTAGATTCAGTGATTCAAAGGTATATACATCATTATCTTATCGTAATTTAATTTCCACAGAGAAGACAATTTCTAACCAGAATTTGGATGTGAATTTAACTGTAATAATTCAACGTGTCATCTTCAAATTTACTAATAATTTGAATTCATCAAACAGTTTTATTAATATGCAAGCTGAATACACTGGATTAAATGTTACAACGTATGAATGGACCACAATTCCAAATGCTGGTGTAAATGATAGATCATTTTATATTCAAACCATAACAGATTTGCAATTCGGTACTAATCTTATTAATAATCAAATTAATACTGAATTTCCATATTCAAATGAAATTCCAGGCCTTGGTACATTAAACGTAAGAATGCAATTTATAGACCACATTATTGAGATATTAATTTAAATTGATTTAAGTAATAATCTCATCTGAGATCAAGAGATTTTTTATGTAACGGTTCTTAGTCCAAAATGATAAAACATGGTAAATGAAGTTGTAATGTACCAATCAATGTTCCTATTAGGAATTATTGCGTTTGGTTTTTTCTCATTTACTTTTGATGCCAATACAACCAAAGCTGAGGATCTTGCATTTGAGAGCAATTTAGAAATTCTCACTCAAGATATTGGACAGATAGTTCTAGATCTTGTCAGCCAAGGTAAATCGATGATGACAGTTAGTTCTTCATTTGAAATATCTGTAACTTTGTTCACTCAAGCACGCTTTAGTGGAAAAGATTACACACTAAAATTTGATAAACTTAGTGATACAAATGAAATTATTATTGTATCATCCGATGCCTCAAGTAGGGTTCACACAGAAGTTGCTTCTTTCAATACAGGTATTGTTAATGGATCATCTGTTTCGTTTGACTCTTCTTTACAATTTGTATCTGCATTCCCTAATCAATCAATTGCGTTTATTTGGGATGGAATAACAGCAACAGTATTATTCCAAAAAAACTAATTTTCGAAATTTTATTTTACAAATAAGAATAGAATATTATTACTGATAGCCTTGACTATATGTAATAATTTAGATTTAAGAGGAATATTCTTTCATATAATACAATAGGGCTTTTTCTGCAATATCTGTTAGTCGGACATAATCATCCCTATTTAAAAGAAAAGAAGAAAACGTGTTCATGACTTCCTTTTTCATTTGATCTGCTAGAATTAGTGTTTCGGGTAGGGATAATTCAGTATAAATTTTAAATGTGATGCTGTTATTTTCTTGCCACTCATAGGCACTTTCTCTTATACATCTTTCAATATCTAAAATAGGAATATCAAAATGTCTATGTAAATATGTAGCCATCCGATTTTATACATGTTTGATTTCATCGTATCCGACAATACTACTCTTTTCCAAATCTGGTATATCAAAGGTAATTTGTTTGAATTGCAGTTTACCTGAATGAGACACTATTTATGATCATTGAAACATATAATATAATTTATTCTAATTTAAAAGTTATTAATTAAGGTATTACAGGTTGATTTATGCCATTAAACCACGTTTTGCTTTTTCAAATACTTTATCTGGATTTGAATAATATTCAGCAAAAATAGCCCCCACATCTCTGAAATGCTTGATTTGTTTTTTGACCATCCATCGAATTACTGTTTCTCTTTTGTCTATTTCGCTCCAACATTCTTGTTCGGTATAACCTGTGGTTTCTCTTATTTTTGCAATTAAGTATGATCTTCCAAGATACTGATAGCTATCTTTTTTTGCATCTCTTTGAAATACTTTATTTGTTATCAGTTGCTTTGTAACTGGATCTAAGTCTACTATTTCAGTTATTTCAGTTGCTCTTCTGGCAAATTTTCCACCGGGTAATCGAATTTTTCTTTGAATATGAATTAAATTCAATGCTTTCAACATGGTTTTTGGAACATTCATTGGTTGTGATTCTAACCTACTAATAACACCTGCAACTGAATCACCATGGATAGTCCCCATGCCACTATGACCGGTTGAAATTGCTTGGAATAACGTATATGCCTCACTACCTCGGATTTCTCCAACAATTATGAAGTCAGGTCTCTGCCGCATTGCAGCTCGTAAAAGATCGTACATTGAAATTTTACCTCTGGCTTCTCCACCTGAAGCATCCCCAAAACCTTCTCTAGCTACTGACGGGATCCAATTTTCCAAACCTAGATTAAGTTCAGCGGTATCTTCAATTGAAATTACTTTCAAATCAGGCTTCAACATCATTGCTAAAGCACCTAAAAATGATGTTTTACCTGCTGCAGTTCCACCAGCAATTAGTAAACTCATCCGATTTTCTATCAAGAACCAATACCACGAAATAATTCTTGCATCTACAGTATTTGTTAAAACTAAATCTGTAATAGTGAAAGGATCACTTCTAAATCGTCTCATGGTAAATGTAGAACCAAATTGAGTTACTTCTTTTCCATAAGAGATCTGTAAACGAGAACCATCTGGCAGTGCAGCGTCAAGTAAGGGTCGTGAAATGGAAATATGCCTTCCAGATCTTTGTGCCAATTTAATCACAAAAGAATCGAGATCAACTTCTAGACTGAATTTGACGTTGGTTGGAATTGATTCAAAATTACGATGCCAAATATAGATGAATTTATCCACACCATCACAACTGATATCTTCAATCATATTGTCTGCCATTAAAGGCTGGATCATACCGTATCCAATTAAATCACGATCAATATAATAAATAATTTTATCGTAACTTTGAGGTTCCAATTTGATACCATAAGTTCGAACAATATTATTAATTTCTCTTTTCAAGAATTCTTGGGCTTTACCTGAGTCAGATAGAGTTGTAAAATCTATATTCAACTCTTCAACTAACACATCCTTGATAAATTTGAAAATTTTTTCTTCCTCAACAGTCAACGGTACTTCTGTGACCTCATAAGAAACACGTTTCGATGAGGGATTAGTCATAATAACTGCATATGCAAAGGGAGGAATCAATGGATAGGTTTCTTCTAAGATTGGAACGGAAGCCTGATCGACTGCATCTGCGCTTCCACTGAAAGAGGGTAATTCTGACATCGGTTTATCCTAAGATACGTAATAGTATTAAACTATAAAACCTTTTTCAGATTGCATTAAAACCATGATATCTAACATTTAATGGATTGAGATATCATATTATCCACAATATAACTGTTTTGAAAATTACACGCAAGAATTATCTAGAAGTGTGGTCTATTGCAAATTTGTATAAACATTAGCTAAAATCCAACTATCAACAAATAAGTAATAAAAAACAACAATAGATAACTAATCATCATCAATAATAGTAATCTCCATTGTTTAATATCCCATTTCTCTGATAATCCAATAATAACTAGTAATAATGCTCCCAATATTTCAAAGAAAACAGTAAAGGTGTCTTCAAATCCGTGCAGAAAGTCCCCTTGCGATCCATTTGGAATTGACCCATGAAAAGGCCACAAGATAACATTTCGTGATAATCCCCTCCCATCTTCAATTAAATGAGCAAGACTACCGATATATAATACCGTCAATATATTCTTGATTTTCATTTCCCTATATTTCTGCTCTTTAAGTAGAAAAAATGGGATAGCAAATATTAAGGTTAGAAAGATGAGAGAATGACCAAACCAACGACCAGTTCCAAATAATATTGATCCGATTGGTTTATCAATAATATCAGGTAACATGGATCCTAGACCGGCAAATACAAAAAATTTAGAATAATCTGTTTTGAGAATTTTCTGAAATGCAAATAATAAGAAAATTGTTAACCCAACATGTCCTAGTAAATACATTAAATCCACCTAGTAATAAATCAGAACAATTTATTATGAGTTTAAATCCTATTTAAATTAAACAGAATAATTCATTTCTATAGAGTTTGTAAATTCGTATTTGATTTAATTTATTATTCATATTTTGCAGTTCCGTGGATTTTGTACTTTGAATAAAATTAAGTTAATAAGAAAACAAAATATCATCATTAAGATCTACTAAAGTAAAAATGGTTTTTTAATGATAATTATCTTCGGAGGTTAGATAATGGAGAATTGTGTGTGACACAGAGATCGAGAATAATTCAAAGACTAGCTTATCAATACATTGGAGGTTTTTTTGAACCTCGTTTAGACAGATTTGATCAATTAAGAAAAAATCTACGAAAAGCAGGTATGGACATCAGCTTACGAATGTATTTGAGTATGGCTGTATTTTATTCGATAATAACAGCAGTACTCGTGACATTATTGGTTGGTATACTAAAATTCTTTATTGATGTCATTCCCATACCCTTTATCCCCATTTCAGGTATTCTTACAGGTGTAATTATCTATATTATAATTCTAATTATCCCTGGAACAAAGATCGGTGAAAGGAAAAGAAAATTTGATGCTAGTCTTCCCACTGCGGCATCCTACATGGCAGCTATGTCATCTGCTGGTGTCAATCCAGATGAAATTTTTTATTCACTATCACGAGACGAAATTGGTCTCTTTATCTCACAAGATGCAAAAAAAATCTCACGTGATATCAAGATATTCGGTCTAGATATAATTCGAGCATTAGAGAATGCAGCTAGACGATCTCCATCTCCGAAATATGCAACATTTCTTGAAGGTATAAATGCCACAAATACTTCTGGAGGAGATTTGCAATCCTATTTTGAGAATTCATCAAAGACTTTGATGAGAGATAAAGTCCAAACAGAAAAAGCATTCATAGAAATTTTAGGGTTATTTGCTGAATTATTTCTCGTTGCATGTATTGTTACACCTACATTCGGAGTTGTCTTAATAGCAATGGTTGCTCTCCAAGGTACGATGACACATACGGCACTTTTCACAATCATTTTAGCAGTTTCACTTGTAATTATACCGATGATGCAATTAATGATTATGATTATGGTTGATGGGGCTCAACCGGTAGAATGAGGTTTTAGAAAATGGCAGAAAAAGAAAGTGAATTTTATAAAAAACTTCGAGGAAAAAGAAAAGGGACCAGCCGAGAAGCATCTATTTGGGCTCTTGCAATATTCATTGCTTTTAGTTTCATTTTAATTGGTATTATTGATTATAATGCAGATTATGACAAAGTGACAGATTTAGGAGATACTCAAATTGATAATTTTCAAATTATTGGATCTGATGGTACTATTGAAAACCGTACTCTTCAACCGATATTTGGTACTGCGACGTATAAGAAACACTCCGAGGATAGGGGGTTTTTACCAGATTCAATAGATATTTCAATACATGAATGGATTGTAGCTGCATTGATTATTTTGATGGGATTACCAGCATTATTGATATACGAAAGAGAAGGTAGAAGATTAAGCGGAATTGATAACAACCTTCCAGCTTTATTGAGAGAAATAGCTGATAGTCAAAGAATAGGTATGCATTTACCAAGAGCGATTGCTGAGGCATCAAAAAGAAATTATGGTCCATTAACCTCAGAACTGAAGAAACTCGCATCCAAAGTGAGTTGGGGTATTCCTTTCAGAGATGCTATGCTATCATTTCGAGATGCACTTGATACACCTCTAGCTAAACAAGCAACAATATTAATTCTTGAAGCAGAAAGATCAGGTGGTGAATTGGAGAAAATATTTGATTCAGCAAAAGATTATGTGCAAGAATTATTAGATATTAAAAAAGAACGAGAAAGTGCAATAACACCTTACATCTATATAGTGTTTGTTTCATATTTAATCTTCGCTGTGGTCATTTATGTACTTTTTACAACATTCTTCGCACCATTTGCAGCCCGTCCTATCACTACTGCTCAAGGAGAGGAATTTATAGCAGTCCCCTATGAAGCTTTCAAAGTTGGATTTTTATATATGCTTACAGCTCAAGCATTTTTCTCTGGACTCACGGCTGGAAAGATGGGTAAAGGGAGTATCAAATTAGGTGTGTTATATTCTTCTGTATTAATGCTTGTAGGGTTATTATTTCACAAATTGATAATAGTGGCTCAATCTGATAAGATAGTGTATGGCTAAATTATAATATTACAATGAGATTAAGTAATTCAATTTAATTCAAAACTTAGTGAAAATTCTTATGAAACTACAATAAATATATAGAAGATAAACTTAGAAATAAGGTTAGGGAAATAAAATATGGCTAAGATTGATGACGAATTTCGTGAAGTAAAATCAATTCTTAACACACTTGTTAATGAGATTAATCAAATCAAGTTTAATCTACTTAGAGTTGTTTCAGATGTCAAAAAATTAGAGGGAGGAATAACTATTGGGGGAACAGATGGTAATAGTGGACCAATTACTGCAAATGTCGATCTTGGACCAATAGAAGATAGATTAGATGAGTTGACAAAGAAACTTATTACAAAAGCAGAATTAGAGAAATTGGAAAAAAGAGTTGAAGAATTAGCATCTGAGAGAATTAGAGAGGCACAAGAAACAATATCCAGAGTTACAGCTCTATTTCAATCGGGTTTAGAGATGGTTAAGTTAGAATCCACTCTTGCTGATGTTAAATCTCTTCTCGAAGAGACAGTATTTGAAAAATCGGGATAGATCATGTTTAAGCTTGTTCGATCTAGAAGAGCTCAGATTAGAGGCATCGACTTTAGTCTTGCAATTATTATTTTTAGTCTAACCATGGGACAAGTTCTTTTACTAACAAATACATTCATTGATGGAAATAGAAGTCATATTGATTTTCAAGAAAGACAAGAATTTGCTGATAGCACAGCAATTCAATTTGTTTTTACAACAGGGTATTCAGGATTTGGACAAGGAACTGAAAATTGGGCATCTATTCCAACAAATGCATTATTGGCTGAAAATTGGAATTTAGGACTAACTACATCTGGAAATATTGATCCATTTAAACAATCAAGAATGTCAAATTGGACAACATCGGACTATGCTATTAATTATGAGGTAGCAAAAACAGGAATGAATATATCAGCAGACTACCAAATACAGATTTTGAATCCAATAAATGTGGAGATAACAACAATTTCTGATACGACCCCAACATCAATTGATGTTACCGGAACTGTTACAAAAGCTTCCAAACCATTGTTTGGTTCAGAAATATGGGTTTATGTTGTAAACAATCTCGGAAGTGTCGCTCAAGGGTATGCTGCATCAAATTCAAATGGGCAGTTTTCAATAAATATCGCAGGTCTTACAAATAATCAGTTTTACACGGTTGTAGCAATTTCGAGATTTGGATTACATTCTGAAGATGCAGCCATTACTCCATATCAAAAGGGTACTGTAGCGATTATTCCCAATTATGGAAATATTAGTTTATTTGAGCAAATTGACGATGGATATACAGTGAATGTTACCTCGGAATTAGATGTTAGCGTGGATACAGCATCGGTTGTTGCATTGTATCCAGGATTAGGTCAAAATAGTACAAACAGTATTATGTCTCCTTTAATAGCGAATCAATGGAATGGAAGTTTAAGGGTACCTCCAACCAAAACGATTGTATTTGTTGTGACGGGATTGTTGGTTGACGGTACAACGGTTAGATCCTTAGCATATGTTAATTTTCCTCTAACTTTAGATGATGAAATTTCTAATTCTTTACAACCTTTAAAGATTAAATCATCTACATCGTCCTCACAGCTAGTATCAATAATGACTAGAGGTTTGTTGATGAATATTATCTTAACAATATGGGACTGATAAAATGAGCTTAAGAAGAAAATATCGTAAAGGACAACTATTCCTAATGGAAGTAATTATTTCTTTAACAGTGTTATTCGCATTGATTACAATATTGTTTTCAAATCAGCAGCTTACACCGCCTCCAGTCACAAATAATCTTGATGAAGTTAGTAATAATATTTTGAACTTGCTATCTGAGGACGAAGATCTCTTCAAATATCTAACTAATGCAAATTATTCATTTTATACGCTGGGTTCCTCTCTCTTTGACTCTAACAATGCTACGAAAGTTAGCATATTTAATACCATTAAATCTGGAATCCCAATACTTAGTAATTTCAAAACCTTTATTTTTCGATTTAACCCATCTACACCTTCGTGGGATCAAATTGATATCATAAATTTCGAAGCATACACTCCATCTGGATCTGATATAACTCAATCAGAATTATATATTCCAGGATTTCAAGGGCTATACGACCAATACAGGATCCAATTATCAATATGGTATGAGGTGCAATAATGAACAGACGAGGGCAAGTATTTTTGTTGTTAACAATATTATCAATCACATTTATTACAGCAATTTCAAGTGTGTTATTGGATCTTCAAAGATCTCAGTATCTTGAACCTTCTGCTGATGCTGATAAAGTATTTGAAGTTTGGGACAATACAATATTCTCTATTGAACAAACAATTAGTATCCAAATAGCAATAAATACTCAACCACCATCAGCAGGAAATAGAAGTTTCGCAACGGAAATTCAAGGGCAAATGGATTTATTAGAGACTTATCTTAATAGTAGAGGATTCATTGCTTCAGTAAATGTAATGTGGGCAAATTACACTGAACCCAATGCAGGATTACTGGCACAAGCTAAGATGAATGCATCAATTTCTTTACAAATAACCTCATCTAGTGGAACATCAATCAATCAGAAAGTGAATTTTATTATCACTTATCAGGCTGAAGCAGTGGGTACAGACCCTTGGTTATTAACTATAACAAAAACCGTAAATAATCAAACAACTTTTTTGACTGATATTTCATATTCAGTAGGCGCTGGAGGGATTCTTGATGATATCTATTTTAACGGATCATATGATCTCATTGGCAGTGATACTTATACAATTACAACTTCAGAAAATGTTGTGCTAATTGTGACAACATAAATTCTGTATTATATCATAGAAAAGTACCAAGCTACGATCCAACGAATTTTTGAATCAAGTCTTTGTCCTCGTGTATATCAAAAAAGATTAATTAACACAATAATCATTTCAATTATAGGAAATCAAAATGTCGTTAAGTAAAACTCAAGGTATTTTCAATTTTTCGAAAATGAAGGATATCGAAAAATCATATTTGGTTAAATTAGGAGCTACAATTATAGCCGCAATTATTAGCGGAATTATTAGTGGTGTTTTTTACGAAAAAGACGGAGATTTCAATGGTACGATGAGTACTAATATGGGTTTTCTAATTTGGTTTACTGTTACTTTAGGTCTTACTTATTGGATCAAGTATAGATATGATATGGGAGAATGGAATGATAAACGAATTTTTAGGCATGGAGTTTTCATGGGATTCATTAATTACCTTTTCTTTTGGACAGTAACCTTTAATTTCGTACATGGACCGTTCTAAATTTATGAAATAATAATCTCTTTAACCTAATTTAACTGATATTTACTTGAATAGAAATGTAATAATCATTAAAGCACTTAATGTAATGACAAGGCTTAATCCAGGTTTCTTTAGATATTTAATCACTGGAACTGATAAAACTATAATTAACACTTCTAATCTAAAAACTGAAAGTTTGGATTCAATAAAAAATGTGTATGGTATTACCAATGCTACTAATAATGAGCTAGGAACACTTTCTAATGCCTTTCTAATATCCTTGTTATTTAATCGGTTTGGGAAACGAAATAGAAATATTGCCCTCATTAAGAAGGTGGAAAACCCTAATAATACAAACATAGCAAATAATTTGGCATAGTCATACATTCAAATCTCATCTCCTTCATATTTCTCCAATGGGAAAAACATTTGAGCAAAAACCATTCCTGCTACCAATGTAAAAAATAGAAGATAAACACCATCTAATACAAAACTGAGTGAAAATGAAAGGATAATTATTATCAAAATGAATTTTCTTTCTTTTGGAGACTGCTCCCACTGCAAAATTAGATATCCCAAAAAAGTTGCTGCAACAATAAAATTAGTTGAAACATCATTGAAAATATTGGTTTTTTGGCCTATAAAATATCCAATTATTGTACAAATATTCCAGCTAATCCATAAGAGCCCACCACCACCAATTAAAATATTCGTTAATCTCAATTCCCTATTCGATTTAAGCATCGATTTTTTGGCAAATTTTGTAATTAGATAAGCTTCATCAGTTAATAAATAGGCAGCAAGTATTTTCTTCTTTCTACTACCTACAAGTTCATGATGAAGTGCAGCTCCATAAAATACATGCCTCAAATTGATCAAAATCCCTGCAACTAATATTGCAATTAGAGAATCATCCTGTGTAATTAGAATCAAAACCAAAAATTGGGAAGAACCAGCAAAAATAATATAACTCATACTTGATACTAAGTACAGTGGTAGACCATTTGTAAACCCCGTAATTCCAAAAATCAAACCAAAGATAATAACTGAAGGTAGAATTGGAAACATTAACCTTGCACCTGAATAATAGGAGTTATCTTTCCAATTCATGACGACAAAAAGTATACATTTTCTTAACTTGATAAATCATATGATATTATTACTTTCAGTCAACTATTACTTCCGAGTTTAAATACTCAAATAGAATATAAAAACTAGTGAGAACTCTTATCAGAACTCTGATGAGAACTTTGCGAATTCCCGTAAAACTTGATGAGAATACCAAAAATATTCTTGTCAAAACTATGGAAGAGTACCTAAAGTGGTTCAGATGGGCTTTAATTATGGTCTTTCCAATAAAACATTTTCAAGAATAAAAATTCATCACGGTATTTACAAAGATTTCAGAAAACAATCTCCTCTTAATTCTCAATTAGTGATAAATGGGAAGAATAAAGGAGTTGATGTATTACTCAGTCAAAAAAAGAGGATTATGAGAAAAAAAACTTCCAAAAAGAAGAAAAACAAAATAATGAAACTACCTCAGGTAAAATTCAATTCGATCATTCCAATACGATATGATTACAGATGTTCAACTATCCATTTGGAACAACGCTATGTTTCATTAGCAACTATTTCTAAACGAGTAAATTTAGCATTTGAAATTCCTAAATATTATAGCAAATTAATCGATTGGAAATTCAAGAGTTTTGAGCTGGTTTATATTAATAAACACTTTTTCATTCATTTTGTAGTTGAGAAACCTGTATCTTCTGAATTCTTGAAATTACCCCATTCTGGTATGTTTATCGGTATAGATCGTGGTATGCGACATCTAGCAGTCAGTTCTCAAAATCAATTTTACAGCGGTTCTCGATTACGTGCTTCTAAAGATAAATATTTTAGATTAAAACGTAGTCTCCAGAAGAAAGGCACTCGATCAGCAAAATCTAAACTAAAGATAAGTTCTGGCAGAGAAAAACGGTTTCAGAAGGATATGAATCATTGTATAACAAAAGATATTATTTCAAAAATTCCTGCAAATTCAACAATTATATTAGAAGATTTAAGTTATATTAGAAAAACTACAAAACGAAGAAGAAAAACAAGATCTAGCCGAGAATCCCATTCCTGGGCTTTCTATCAATTTCAAATGTTTTTGGACTACAAAGCTGTAGAAAAAAACATTGAAATTATATATGTGAATCCAGCTTATACTTCACAAGAATGTTCCAATTGCGGCTATATTCTCAAAAGCAATCGAAACGGATCGAATTTTCTTTGCAAGAAATGTAATTTTTCTTTGAATGCTGATCTCAATGCTTCTCATAATATAAAATCAAGAAAATTTGATGATAATTATCTATTACAACTTGCCCGTCGAGCTATACGCATGACGGGTGGGGCTTCCGTCATTATCCCCAATGTAGCGTTCTAGGATAGCTACAAGAAAAAGTATACTTTTTTGAATGATAAAGAATAATAATATTGTAACAAAAAAATGAAAATGATATTACCCTTACCGAGTCTTTGAAATAGAAATTCATGCATGAAAAATTATGAAAACTGAAACCGATAAAAAAACAGTGCTAGCAATATTTGCACATGCTGATGATGAACTCGGTTGTGTAGGAACATTGGCAAACTATGCAGATGATGGACATAATGTATATTTGGCTTTTTTGACAAAGGGTGAAAATTCAACGACCGTTGAAGGAAATTCCGAGGAAGTTG
>MDVR01000043.1 GCA_001940725.1 Candidatus Heimdallarchaeota archaeon LC_2
TTCCTCTCTTAATAATAAAACATCTTGGAAATACATAACTTACATACAATATCGATAAAAATTAATTATATTTTGTTGAGTTCGAAGGTTTTCCCTTTAATAAGCTTTAGAAGGAACGAAAAAATGAATCGTATGTATTTAATATACATTCGGTGACGAATTTTGAGTGACAATTTAAGCATAAGAAATGAACTTAGTATTAGAGTTTCAGGTCAGAATGGAGATGGAATTTTCTCAATCGGAGAAGTTCTTTCAAAACTTTGTTCTCGGTCTGGACTTAATGTACATGGATCCCGAGCATATCAATCGATTATTCGAGGAGGTCACGTTAGTTATTCCATACGAGTGGCAAATCATGAAGTAAAAGCCCCAGCCGATTATATTGATGTATTACTAGCAATCAGAGGTGATAGTTTTGTGGTAGATGCAATGCCCATGATGAAAGCTGGTGGAGTTGTTATATATGATGCAACTGGATTTAGAATTAAAGATCCTCAAGTACCTGAAGGAGTGATGTTAATTGACTTCCCAGCAGTCCAGATGGCTCGTGATATAGAGGCATCGGTAAAAATTCTATATAATACAGTATTTGCTGGTGCAACGGTGGCAATCTATGATCTTGATCTCGATCTACTAAAAGGAATGCTAGGTGATATTTTTCAGAGAAAAGGAGATAGAGTTGTTCAAATGAACCATGACGCCGCAGATGCAGGATATAATTGGTTTAAAGAACACTGTGAGCAAATTCCACATAATCTAACGTTCGATAAAACCAAAAATCAAGTTTATATCGGAGGCAATGAGGCACTTGCTTATGGAATGCTAAATGGTGGACTTCAAAGTTTTAGTTATTATCCAATGACTCCTGCAACACCTGTAGGAATATTTCTATCAGAATATGGTCCAGAAACAGGCTGTGTGGTAAAGCAGATGGAAGATGAGATTAACGTTGCGAATTATGCCGTTGGAGCCGCATATGCTGGCGCAAGGTCAGGTTGTGCCACATCAGGTGGTGGATTTGCTCTTATGACTGAAGCGATAGGATTTGCTAGCATGATTGAGTCTCCAGTTGTTTTTATCGAAGTCGCACGCAGTGGACCTTCTACAGGCCTTCCGACAAAGACTGAGCAAGGTGATTTAAATCAACTTCTTGGAGCTTCCCAAGGTGATTTCCCAAGGGCAATAATTGCGGCAGAAGGAGTTGAAGACAGCTTCTATTTAGGCCAAGAGGCTCTTAATATTGCAGATGAATATCAAATGCCTGTATTGATTGCCAGTGATTTGTATCTTGGAGAACATTTCGAAACAATAAAAGAGCTCGATTATCAACGCATACCAATAAAACGTGGAAAATTCATAACAGATGACATCCCAGAAAATGAGAGACCATATCAAAGATATAAATTAACAGAAGATGGTATTTCACCTCGTGTCATTCCAGGTGTTGTTGGTGGATCACACGATGCCGGATCAGATGAGCATGATGAATCAGGGGAACTCGTATCCGATAGAAGAGCGGGTTATCCTGAAGCTATACATGTAAGAAAACAACAAATGGAAAAACGGATGAAAAAAATGGATGTTCTCCTTGAGAATTTGCCGAAACCAGTTGTTGCAGGACATTCTGCAGATGATGCAAATATATTGATTGTAAGTTGGGGTAGTTCAAGAGATCTTGTTACTGAGGTTATGAAAGTTGCAGTGAAAAAAGGAATCAAAGCTGCTAACTTAAATATCAAATATATCCTACCGTTCCAATCAAAAGAAGTTGGAGAAATTCTTAATAATTACAAAGACAAGGGTGTCAAAGTTCTACTCTTTGAAGGCAATTATACTGGTCAAATGGGCAAACACATCACCGGAGAAACTGGTTTTCAGTTTAAGAATAAATACCTGAGATATGATGGTGAATATATCCTACCAAGGGACTTATTAGAAGCTGTCGAAGATTGTGTCCATAATGGAGGATTGAATTAAATTGACAACAGAAATAACAGAATTAAAAATATCCAATAAAGATTGGCAATCACATAAACCTACATGGTGTCCCGGTTGTGGAGATTTCGGTGTATTATCTTCAACAAGAAAAGCATTGGTAAATTTGCAATGGTCACCCGATAATACTGTTGTTGTATCTGGTATTGGATGCTCATCTAACTTCCCTCATTTCCTCAGTGCGTATGGAATTCATACTCTGCATGGAAGAGCAAACCCAGTGGCCCAAGGTGTTAAAATGGCTAATCCCGATCTTAACGTTATTATTGCTGGAGGTGACGGTGATGGACTTGCAATAGGTATAGGTGGCTTTGTTCATGCCGCTCGTAGAAACATGGATTTGACATATATTATTATGGATAATCAAGTCTATGGATTAACAGTAAATCAAGCCAGTCCAACATCAACCATGGATCGGAAGACAAAAAGTACACCATATGGTAATATTGAACAACCACTGAACCCAATCGCATTAGCTCTATCAATGGGTGCAAGTTTTGTCGCTCGTACCTTCAGTGGTGAAGGCAAACAATTTGAAGCGATAATGCAAGCTGCAATGGAGCACAAAGGTTTTGCTTTCATTGACGCTCTTAGTCCTTGTGTCACATTCAACAGAGTAAATACCAAAGAATATTTCAAAGAACGAGTTTTTGATGTAAACGAAAGAGGTCATGATAAGACAGATCTCGCTGCTGCATTTGCAGCATCACAAGGTTGGGAAGAAGGAATTCCTACTGGTATTTTCTATCAAGTTGAAAGAGCAACTTATGAATCAATGGACGAGACAATTGCACGAAGTGGTAATGTTGTAAAGCGTGGAGCGAATCACATGTCTGTCGATTACAGAACAAAAGTAGAAAACAAGCACCGATAGTAAAGTTGATTATTAAATAATTAAATAATAAAAAACAGAAAAATTACTAATTAATTGATCTCAAAAGACCAAATTTAAGTTGAATAAATTGATATTATTGAGTGATATGAATTGAGGGACACATATTGTTACAATCATTTAATAATACTGTGCCGAATTTTATGGTTGAAACAAGGCAACTGTTTCTTTATCAAATGCTAGGGCATAAATAATCAAGCCACCAACAATTAGGCCGATAAAATCGCCTCCTAACAAATCACCCAAAACACCAAGACCTGTTAGAACTAATGAAATTATTCTAGCAGTATTATTGTATCTTGTCAATTCTTTAACCAACCAGTAAAATAATCCAACAAATATGAGTATTATTATTCCAGCCGGAGGGATGAAAATTAGGAAAAATAGGCCAATAACTCCTACTAGAATAATACCAATCCAATCTATTACCAATACAAATGTTAACCAACCCGTTCGAGGGGGAAGTTGATTTTCCATATATCCTTGTGGGTAACTTGGAGGACTTTGATATAGTTCTTGGTAATTTGGAGTATTTTGATATTTATCTGATTGTTGATAATTTTTTGCTGGTTGTTCTTGGGAAATCTCTTGGATCTTGGCACCACAATTTCCGCAATAATCTGTATTGTCCTCATTTTTTGTTCCACATACTGTACAAAACGCCATATTTCTAACCTCTATTAGTAATACAGAGGGGTAAGAGACTATTTGATGGTTTGCATTTTATTATGAGATAGAGTTGATATGATTCATAAAATAATCAAAATTTGTTTGTAATGAAGGCAAATACAGATGAAAACTAACTATTTTCTCAATGGAATTTCCTAAATAAATATCATACCCGCATATTCAGAAATAATTGAATCTAGACGGTTATTTGATTAAAGCACGCAAGCTTGGACTTGAAAACTTGAAGTCAATCTTAAAATGAAAGTTTATCAATTGAATAACCTTGATTTTACCCATCTGAATATAGATGGTTTCTTTTGTTTATACATATCCAGAGGTTTTTGCTGCTTCATTGTATTCATCATACCAGGTGGGATTATCCTCAATTCTCTTAATTCATCCTTATACAATTCAAATAATTCTGGATCTATTGTATGTGGATTTAATTCAAGGAAAAATTTAGTCATAAACACTTCCATGGCTTTTGTTATCTTTGCATCCATAATTATAGGATTGATTTTCGAGGGATGAATAAACACAAGGATAATATTTGCTTCTATATCACTTTTCATGCTAATTGTGATATTATCAAAATTAATTGTCGTAAATTAGAATCTTTAAAGGTCTCTTTGCTAAAATTATACATTGCAGCAAGAAATCCACTTTGTAATTCATGTTGATCCATGTGTAATTTACAATAATCAGTAGCTGTACAACCTGCAAAAATGGGTATGCCCGATGTTTCGACAATATATATGTCATAAACGGATTCCATACATAATTATTGTATTTAGAACAAATAATACTTTGATATGATATAAATTATCTGGGTAAGAAAATCGATTGAGATAAATCAGAATCATATCTAAATCTAAACAATTTATGTGATCCAATTGGGGTAACATTGTTTATTTTCGTCATATTAAGAAGAAAGTGTTAGCAATTATGCAAACATGATCAAGAATTTAGATAATGTACTAAACTACTTTTCTTGTAATTATTGTGCTTCTACAGTACGTCAATATGTATAATATTTAATTGCTATAGTTTTGATAATAATTCAATATATTTAGGTGATTTATTGTTATTAACTCCAACTGTTGATATAATTGATATAAGGTTTCATGGTCGGGCAGGACAAGGAGTAGTTACTGCTTCTAGGTTATTAGGAGAAGCAGCTATCCTGAATGGAAAATGGGTCCATGCCTTTCCAAATTTCGGACCTGAAAGAATGGGGGCACCCGTTTCTGCGTTCACAAGAATTTCAGAAGAAAAATTCACTGTCAAAACACAAATTGAGAATCCAGATGTGATTGTAATTATTGACCCATCTTTGGTGAAAGAAGAAAAATATTATGCTGGATTAAAGCCTGGTGGAAAAATTATAGTTAACTCATCTGTTGTTCCAGAGGTTTTACTGAAGTTTACTTTAGAGTATGAGGTTTGGATAGTAGATGGTGATAAAATTTCCCGAGAATATTTAGGTAGGACAATTGCAAACACTGTTATGCTTGGCTCACTTCTAAAAGTAACAAATTTAGTTGAAATAGATGACTTAATTTCTGTTCTCAAAGACAAATTCTCTGGCAAAATTGCTGAAAAGAATATTAAAGCAATCAATGCAGCTTATGAAGAGGTAAAAATAATATGAAAACCAGTGAAATGGAAACAAAAAAACTGATTGATGAGAAGTGGGGAACTGAAAAATTACCTCGTGGAGGAGTTGTAATTGAATCTGCCACTAGTTTACTCTTTAAAACTGGTGATTGGCGTATTTACAAACCCGTTTTGAAAGAAGAAGTATGTATAGGATGTACTAAATGTTATTTTGTTTGTCCTGATGATTGTATTGAGCTTAATGAAAATTATGCACCCATTTTTGACCTTGATTTTTGTAAGGGATGTAGTCTATGTATGGATATTTGTCCTCCACATGCAATTGATATGATATTGGAGGTAAAATGATGGAAATTAAACAAACAAAACGAGAAGCGATGTCAGGAGATGAGGCAATTGCTAATGCACTAGCCCTTGTTAATCCGGATGTAGTTCCAGCTTATCCAATCACACCACAAACAATTATTGTTGAGAGATTTTCTGATTATTGGGCAGATGGTTTAGTAGATACTGAATTTGTTCATGTCGAATCAGAACACTCTGCAATGTCGGCTTCAGTAGGTGCTGCATCTACTGGTGCTAGAGTTTTTACTGCATCTTCCTCCCAAGGAATTGCACTAATGTATGAAATCCTATTTATAGCAGCCGGTAATCGATTACCCATTGTTATGGCAGTTGCGAATCGTGCTTTATCCTCACCCATTAACATCCATGCAGAATTAACAGATCAACTAGTTACAAGAGATACTGGATGGATCTCACTGTTTGGAGGTAGTTCCCAAGAAGCATATGATCAGACAATAATAAGTTTTGCAATATCAGAACATAAGGATGTAATGCTTCCAACGATGTATGGTGTAGAAGGATTTATCGTAAGTCATGCAATTGAACCGGTTGAACCTCTTACAAAATCCTTTGTTCAAGATTTCTTGGGAGAAAAAAGACATTTTGATTGGGCATTTAGGCCTAATTCTGAAGGTTCCCAAGGAATGTTAGCTTTGCCTGATTTTTATATGGAATTGAAACACCAACAGGTTGAAGCAATGGATAATGCTCGCAAAATTATTCCTCAGGTTTACAAAAAATTTGGTGACGCGACTGGACGCTATTACAACAATATTGAAACTTTAATGATGGAGGATGCTGATTATGCATTAATTGGAATGGGAGCAATCTCTGGAACCATTGAAGAAACTGTAAAGATCCTTAGAAGTCAGGGAGAAAAAGTTGGTTTGATCAAGATCAGAACTTTTCGACCTTTCCCAGTAGATGAATTTACAACAATTTTGAAAAACATAAAAGGTGCAATGGTCTTTGATAGATCTCTTACTTTTGGGGCACCTTCATCAATAATCTATGCAGATATTGCATCGAGTTTTATTAGTACAAGAACTCCTGCACCTTTAATATCGAGTCGAATTGTAGGAATTGGCGGCAGAGATGTAAGTGTGATGGATATTAATGATATATTTTCATTGCTCAAAAAGGATGTAGAAACAGACAAACCCAGCCATAGTTGGTGGAATGTGAGGAGTTGACAAAAATGGAAAAATTAGAACTTCCCATGGCTAACAAAATTAAATTGAAAGAAGCCTCCAAAATTAAATCTGGATTGACTTCGGGTCATAGAATGTGCCGTGGATGTGGTGCAGCAATTATTGGCAGACAAGCCACTATTGCAGCACAAATGCTTGAAAGACCTACTGTTTTGGTTAATGCAACAGGTTGCCTCGAGGTTGCCTCAACAATCTATCCTTATAATGCTTGGAAATTACCTTGGATTCACAATGCGTTTGAAAATGCTGCAGCAACAGCCAGTGGGGCAGAAGCTGCCTTCAATGTATTAAAGAAAAAAGGTCAGATTGAAGAAAAACCACACATTATTGTTTTTG
Source organism: Candidatus Heimdallarchaeota archaeon LC_2 (assembly GCA_001940725.1). Next base: position 7,066 of record MDVR01000043.1, read on the forward strand.
GTGGTGATGGAGGAACCTTTGATATCGGATTACAATCTTTATCCGGTGCTGTCGAACGAGGTCATGATTTTCTCTACATTTGCTATAATAACGGAGGATATATGAATACAGGAATTCAACGTTCAAGTGCAACACCTATTGGTGCAAGCACTACTACTAGTCCAGGAGGCAAGGTAATTCCGGGAAAGCCTCAGTTTCAAAAAGATTTACTTCAAATAATGTGGGCTCATGATATTCCCGTATTCACTGCTTCACCAGCATATCCACAGGATTTAATACAAAAAGTTCAACAAGGACTAGAATTCAATGGACCAGCATTCATGTTGATTGATTCAGTATGTACACTTGGATGGAAAGTAGATGAAAGCTCGACAATCAAATTATCAAAATTAGCTATTGACACAGGTTTATTTCCAATTTTATCTGCATACAAGGACAAATGGGAGCTTTCTGCTCCATCAAGAAAAATTGCACTTCGACCTGATCTTAAACGACCTATAGAGGACTATTTAATAGACCAAGGAAGATTCAAGCATCTCTTTAAACCTGAAAAGAATGAAGAAATGATTTCAACTATTCAAGGAAAAGTCGATGAGAAATGGGAAAGAATTAAAGCCAAAACTGGTAATATCTAATTTAAGACAAAAAATTTAATTTTACAGAAAATCAGATAGTAGTAATTATTATCTCATCGAGATCATATTTTCAATCAAATACAAGAGTATAATTAGATTCTTATTTCGAGTCCTTGTTGATTAAATTATATATTATCTAATTGGTAAAGCACCATCAAACTCATTTTTAAGGTACTCTGGGGTAACATTGGCGTAAATCTGTGTTGTGTCGAGGGATGAATGACCGAGTAGTTGTTGTACAACCCTAATATTTGTTTTAGCCATGACTAAATGTGAAGCAAATGAATGTCTTAACATATGAGGTGTTGTGTGTTTCACACCAGCACTTTCAGATAATTTAGAAATAAAATGTTGAATCGTTCTATTCGCAATTCGTGATCCTCGATTACTTAAGAAAACTGCATTCTGAGTATCCATGTCTAACTTACCTTTCCTAATTGCAGCTTCAAGTAAACCAGGTCTCATTTCACTAATATATCTAGCTAGAATATCTGCAGCCCTTGTCGAAAGTAACACTAAACGATCTTTACCACCTTTACCCCCTCTAATCATAATTGATTTGTCAACAAAATTAACATCATCAATATCCATAGATCGCATTTCATTACATCTGGCACCTGTTGAATAAAGTACTTCTACAATCGCTCTATGAGATAAATTCTTTGTTTTTCCGATTATTGCTAAAATATCATCTACCTTCAAAAATTTAGGTAATGAAGCAGGTCTTTTTGGATATTTTAACTCAGAAGCAGGATCTTCCTGAACCAAATTATTAGCTTTCAAATATTTGAAAAATGCTTTTAGTGAACACACCCTTCTATGAATACTACTTGATTTATTTTCTTTCTCATTATACAAATAAGCCAAAAATCCTCTTAAATGAAGAATATTGGATTTGTTCCAGTCAACTTTTTGTTGTTCAGTAATTCCCCAACCTTTCTTCATCAGAAAACCCTTTAGAGATAGCAAATCGTGAGAATATCCCTTAATTGTATTACTCGAACATCCTCTTTCAATTTTAAGATAATCAAGGAAAAAGGATACTTCTGAATCTTGTGATGTCATATTACAATAGAAAAATTGCGTTTAACTTAGTTAAAGCCCCGTACTACGTGGGGAATATGAAGGTGTTTCTTCAGTTGTTTAATCTTAAAAGATTATTCCCTAATATCGATTTAATTCAATCATTGGAAGGTTATCTCATTATTACACAAAAGTTTCGAAATAAGTAATCATTCAAAAAATCACATATCTTCTATTTCATAAATTCATTCTTATTAACAAGTAATAGTGAAGATAGAACTCCCATATTATGAAATGGTACAATCAATTGATAATGAACTAGATGAAATAACTCCGTTATTTTTACTTCATACTTCACCATTGGATAAAACATATCTTCAGCAATCATTAGTTAAAGAATTTAAAAATTCAATTCCATTCTATTTTATCGATTTACCATCTCATGGTAAATCTCCTGATATCGAAAATAAAAATATGTCATTTAGGAATATGGCAGAAAAAATTGAAGAACTAAGGGTAAATTTAGGATTTGAGAAAATACACATCTATGGTCATGGAATCGGGGGTTTTGTTGCTCAGTATTTTTCAGCTTACCACAGAAATAGAGTGTCTTCATTAATATGTTCCAATACATCTCCAAATTATGATTATAGAGAAGAAATGGCATGGAAAATAAGAGGTCAATATGATAACAAAATAAAACAACAATTTGATTATTCTTATGGTAAAACTGACATAGATTCCCTAAAATCAAGATTCCTTACCAGCTTAGCTTTTCATTTTTCACCTGCAGATGAAAAGAAAGCAGAGTTCCTTATGAATTCAATTTCAAGATTTCCTCAAAATGCTTACATAATAATATCGAATTTTCTTATTCCAAAATTCGATATACGACAATATAATCAAAAACTCAAAATACCAGTATTGATAATATCTGGATCTAAAGATGTGTGGCCTAAAAAGATACTGAATTGGTATAAGACTGATATTCCCCATTCAGATTTCATTGAATTTGATTCTTGCCATTTTCCTATGATAGATGAGCCAGCAGAATATTGGAACAAGATCAATATGTGGTTGGAAAATATTTCTCTGAGAGAATAGAAGGATAAATTTTCATTCCTTGAATTGACATTCCAAATAAAAATTCAACAAAGTTTTAAAATTCTGTTTCTAATTATTCATTATTGACAAAAGTATGCTCCAATTGTAAAGCTTCTCTGTACAATGATCTACAATTCTGCACAACATGTGGAATGAATCTTGCATTAATGCCACAAATCAAACCAACAAAATTATTGAAGGGAGAAAAAATTTATTTAGTGTTGATCATAGGATCTTTGATAGGAGAAATTATTCTATTTTCAATCCGTAGGAACGAATTTTTCGTGAATCCTTTATATTTCGTTGCACCTCTCTTATTGGGATTAGTAAAAAATCAAGAATATGTTAAATATGGAACCATCTCATCAGAATTTAAGAAATCTGTATTTTTACTCATTTTAATAATATTATTCATTTTTATCTGGGAATCCAACCCAGAAAATCCTTTAGGTGATCTGATACTAATATTACTTGGACCCATAATTTTTGCGATGATTATGCTAATGTTCTTTATTGCTAACTTGGTTTTCTATTCTGTAGGTCATATATTGTTTAAAATTTTTAGAAGAAGCTAATTTTATCATTGAAATAATTTTGTGAAAATCAAATCTTGAAATTTGGATCAATAGATTTGAATTGCGCTTAGCCTCAGCTATACGTAGTTAATTAAAATCTGTGGAAGTTGGAAATTATATTGTTTTGAGACTTGAAATCGAAAAATAGGCATTTAAGTGAAAAATTTGATCGATCGATTTATTAAATCAGGCTATACTGTTAATTTGAAGTCGTTATGATAGATATTATCTCCTTCTTAGATAATTATGATTCCGTTGTTTTAGCAATTATAATTTTGATTATTTTAATTGTCGAGGTATTTCTCCTTTCATTTCCTAAAGAAATTGTGATGCTATATGCAGGATTTGTTTTTGGGACAGTTACTGGAGGTTTAATCAATCTAATTGGATTATTTGGTGCAGCGGTGTTAGGATACGAAGGGGGATACTATGGGAGGTTTGGTTTAGAAAAGAAGAAAAATCACCCAATATTACAAAAGTATCAAAATTGGCTTGATGCCAGGGGACTTAAAGCCCTTGTATTTTTTAGAATTTTTCCTTTTACACCTAATGATATTCTAAGTATAAGTTCTGGATTTTCTAAACTAAAACGAACCCCATATCTCATTATTACATTTATCACAGCAATTCCTTATGCATTTGCAATTGCTTACATTGGCAGTGAAGAATTGGACACTCTGAAGGATTATATTCCTGAAGCATTTGATCCTGTTAATTGGGCAATTAGTTTTGTTATAGTTTTAATTATTGCGATTTATATCGTCAAAAGGGGAACTATTGATAATAGCAGAATCAATGAATAATTATCGTTCATGATCAATGAAATATCACTCAGAAGATCAAATTTCACATGAAATACTTATTTATTTTCACTTATGAAATTAAACGTGAATGTTTCAATTTCAAATAATCTTCAACAAGAATTTCCAGATTTGAAAATAGCCATCATGAAGGTAAAAAACATAGACTATCAATCTGATGAGACTAAATTAAAGCAAGAAAAACAGAAAATCGAGAAATTCATAGGAACAAATTATCAAGATGTGAAAAACCTAGATGTCATAAAAAGTTACAATCAATTTTTTAAGAAATTCGGAAAAGTATATCCAATTCAATATCAAATCCAATCAATAATAGATGGAAAAGGGTTACCATCAACAATCAAGGTAGTAGAGGCAATGTTTATGGCAGAATTACAAACTATGTTTTTAACAGCAGGACATGATTTGGATAAAATTGAAGGAAATCTGAAAGTTGAGTTGACTGATGGTGATGAGAAATACCTCAAAATAAATCAAAAAGACCAGATCCTAAAGCCTAAGGATCTAATTTGCAGTGATAACCGAGGAATAATTTCAAGTGTTTTGTATGGACCTGATTTCAGAACAAGGATAACAAAAAATACAGAAAATTGTCTCTTCTTTTCTTATTTCCCATATGGACAGGATGATGCGAATATTAATGGACATTTCAATTCAATTCTCAAATATATCAAAATAATCTCAACTACAAATCTTCTAACATCTGAAATTGAAATATTCGAGTCTTAAGTTTTACTCCTTTAACCATTGAAAGAAAAGTTATTGAATCACCCATGGACTTCGATTTTTTTACAGAGTTTGTTGATATTATGTGTGGTCATTCAGGATTAATAGATTGATACGAAAATTATAAACAGAATGTTTAAGATAGATCTGAGTCCTAAATAATGAATACTCAATGGTTGATGATAATTCAGAGATTATTTAATCTCTATATTCCTTAGATTTAAGTAATAATGAGGTTGCTTTTGTTTATTTGGTCTTGATACTGAAATTCATGAATTCGTGAATAGCTAAAAGGAAATGAAAGCTTGAGTTTTGGTGAATTAAGGAATTGATAGGAGCTTACCGACGATTTGCTTTTTGTTTCGCTTTCTTCCCTTTTCCCTTCATTTGCTCTGTCCCTTTTCCAAACGGATTGCCAGCGTCAGCCTTTTTTTTATCAATTTCGCTTTGAGATGGTGATTTCTTTGACATCAATAAATAATTCGTGAAGTTAATAAAAAACTTATGGCTAAAATATATTTCTCTCTTTATTGCAAATTAATTTGCAGTCACGATCTACAAAGTGGAGAGGTTTGTTTTAATACATCTCTAGCATTTTCTCGTCAATTAAAGAATCAAGAATCCTATTTCACTTAATTTCAAAATTAGCAAAAAAAGCGGCAATTTAAATTACTTAATATGAGATATTTCGCTAGATGTTCCTAATTTCCTTTCTCTTTTTCGGCCATTTCAGCTCGAACTTTATCCATGTCTAACTCAATTAGTTGTTTAAATACGTCTACAAAGGCTGCCTTTGGTTGCGCACCCACAAAACGACCCACAGGAACTCCTTCTTTGAAAGCCCAGAAAGTAGGAATTGATGAAGCACCGTACTTCATAGCAATTTGTCTGTTAGCATCTGTGTCTACTTTCCCAACCCATACTTTACCTTCATATTCTCCAGCTAGTTCGTCGAGGATTGGACCAACCATCTTACAGGGTCCACACCACTCAGCCCAAAAATCTACTACCATTATAGGTGTGTTCTGAATATAATCTTCGAAATCTCCCTCAGAAAGGACTATTGGTTTTGATGTTGCTGCTGTTGTACTCATAATTTATTTCATTCTCCTTTCACGAATAGTATTTAATTGTTCTTCAGAAGAACCACTATCCATACTAAACTTTAGCTACCCTTACATATAAAGTATAAGTTGTGCTTAAACAACTACAATTCATTATCTGCTCTAATTAAATAAATATAATAATTTTCAAATCAAAAATAGAATAATATAATAAATAAAGTAATAATAAAGCATTACTTTTTTTGCTTAGGAATATAATTGCCTAATTAAAAAAAAAAGCCTAAATGATCATTTCATTACTTTTAACAGAAATCAATATCCAACGATGTGATATTTTATTAAATATAATTCAATAGTTCAAATATGACAAACTTGTGTATCAACTGCTCACAAATAACAACTAATGATAGTGATTTTTGTAATTCCTGTATGGATAAAATGGAAGCTGGAGTGGAAATGAGTGTGCACTCGACAAATGCAAATATTATTGATACCAAGTCTCATGGCCTCTTTCAGACAAGAAATGTTACTGGTAAAATATTAAGTGATGATGAAGATCTTATCGCAAATTTGCATAGAAATAATGATCAAGGTAATTATTACTTTTGGATGTTTATTCTTGTAATAATTTTCTTCATGGTTTTAATTGCCGTGATAAATTAAACCAAGACATTTCTAATATTTACCAATTTATTTAACCAAAACAAAAGCGAAATTCTAAAGCTTAATGAATTAACTTGCTGATATGGAATTTGAATTTTAATTGCCTAAATCAACTAAGAGGCTCATTTCTCAAAGATGGGATGAGGAATTTTCAGAAAAAATGAAAAAAATTGCTTCAAAGTTGAACGTTACCACAACTGATCTAACCATAGAAAGTTTAGAGTTCATTGCTAATCTTGTCGAAAATAAACCTAAATTGATGAAAGATCCACGAACAAGAAAAGAATTACTACAATATATCCTTGATTTCGATTTTTCTAGAAAGCTAGTTTCAGAGACGCAAATGAAAAACATGGGTTCTAAGAATATCAGAGGACCACATAAAGGCTATATTATCGATCGTATAACTTTATATCTGATAGAAAACGAAGGTCAATCATTTTCTTCCACACAATTAGCTAAAATATTAGAAATTCCTCAGCCTACTGTACGTACATATATTCGTAAGTTGGTATTGGTTAATAGCAAATTTATAATTATCAAGGGTCGACCCAATTTTATAAGCTACAACTCTAAAAAAGAATAAATCAATAATTTTGTACAGATAATAAAGCTGCCTTGAAAACTTCCTCGACTTTCGGTTTTACATTTTCAAAATCTAGAGAATAACCGTCCCAGTGTTTAAGCTCAGGATAGTTTGTTTCCATGAATTTAACCACTGTAATCAATGCTTGTCTAATAACATTTAAATCTCGATCTACCAATAAAGCTCCAATACATACACTGGATTTTTCTATCATTATTTGGGTTGTACCAGCATCAACCATTCGTAAATGGCTTTCAGAACTAGTTACTTCAGTCATAATCGCCATAATTGCGGATAATGCACCGGAAAATAGATCATCATTGGTTGAAACAGAATTATCCCAATTTTCTGCACCAACTTCACCTCCAATAATTAATCGTCCATCGTTTGCAATTAATAATATAACTGGGGTTGGAAGAGGGATCATAGCGGAAACTCTACTTGATAAATATTTTAATAATTCTATCTCATTTTCTCTAGTAAGTTCCCCACTGTCAATTACATCAAGCTGCTTAATGATTTCATCTATTGTGACATTTACATAGTCTGTGTTAATTTGACTCAAAATACTTGTGGTCATTGAAATAATTTCATCACGCCTGTCAGAAATATCTGTTGCTCTATGGACTTTGTCGGCGTGGCTGTATGCTTGGAGTAACCTCCCTAATGCACCCCAAGATTGATATTCTGATGATGATAGATCATTTTCTAATCTAGAAATCACTGCTGCGCTACTTAACATATTAGCCCATTTGATTTCTTGTTTTGCAGCTAGATGAGAATATAGAATGCTAATTTCAGGATTACCATTTTGATTTGCAATGGATGATGCGGTCATCAATTCTCTTGTTGCAATTTCGGGGCTATAATTTTCAGAAGCCCTACGTCCTATAAACCAATGTGCCTCAGCTTTGTTCATTGAAGGAAAGGTAGCGGTTTCAGAAATCATTATTGCCATCATATAAAGATCTTCAGACGTTAAATAATCATTAAGTAGATAGAATGCATAACCTTGCAAACAATAATATTCTTCTCGGTCGATTTGAGTTGCAGCTTCTAAACTACCATCATCAATAGGTGAAAGAATATCAATAATTTCGAATCCATTATCAACCCCTCTTAATTTAGATATACTAGCATTTCTGACCCGACAAGAAATTTCTAAAGCTAATCGCTCGAATACAACTGATAAATTCGCAATTCTATCAAAAAGAATGGAAGAATGTGAAAAATCTTGATTTTCCAAAATTCGAGAGGCAATTACAAAAGCTGAATCTAATAACACATCTGCATCAGTTTCTTTTGTGATTCTGGTTAACATTTGCATAGTTGCATTGAAAGTACAGATATCTGAAGAAAGTTCTTTACTTGTTCCAATTATTGCTAAAAGTGTTGCAATTTGTTCTATTGGTTCATTTTCTAATTTGCACTCTCTCAAAAAATCCAAGGCAGAAATTGGATCAGGTGAATCAATAATTACTGAGCTGATAGTTTTCATCTCAGCTTCTTGAGTATATAGAATTTTTATTTCACTATAAAATTTCTTTGCAGTATACACACCTCCTCGATTGGCTACATCCCTGATAATATTGATAAGTTTATCATCAAAATTTCCTTCTTTGAGAATAACGGTAAAAATTGTTGAGCTGTCTATAACAGGTCTATCTGTGATATATATTTTTTCACCACTAGAGAGAGTGTATCTACGGCTCATGCTAAATTCGGGATCAGTCATAATTCGTTGTAAACGCATATACAAAGCTCTAAGTTGGCCATCAGTATAACTATAACTTGGATCAAATGGTAAGCTCCAGACGGGTATACCATGCCTCATCTCTCCAATTAGTACTATGGCTGCTAATTCATTACTATCGTTAATGTTAAGCAAGAACTAATCTCTCAATTATTTTCTCTCTAGTCAATTAATAAACAAATCGGTCGTTTAATCCACCTAAGAAAACACTAGCGTAAAATGTGAAAGAAGCATTGGTCAAATCACAAACATTATTTTTATACAAATTAATTCTTACAAGTGAAAAAAGCGAATCTTAACGTTTTTTTATTATTCATTTTTTTGATCATTCCAATACCCAATTCTAATGGAGCTGTTCCACTAATCATGGATGGTAATATTACAAATGGAGAATGGGATGAAAGTTACTCTCAAACAATCCGAATGAGTATTGGAATTGATATTTCATTAAAAACACAATATACTGAAACTGATGCTTATTTCCTCGTAACATTTTCCAAAAATTCACCAGGCGATGAAATAAATAGAGATCCTAGCACAGGTAGTCATGATTATTTTGGTATTGAATTTGATAATAATAATGACGGAGCTATAATGGGAACAGAAGGAAGCCCAGATGACATGATTTTAATTGATTATGATCGGGTCGGTGCTTTGGATATGTATTCTCACTCATATCATGTGTTTATTGATGAAAATAATCAAGGAACAAATAATGTTGAAGGCCAATCAAATGATGTTGATGGATTTTTAATATATGAATTTAGAAAATCATTAAATTCAACTGACAGTAAAGGATTCGATATCTCGCTAAAAGAAGGTGATAAATATTACATAATGCCCGCAATTTGGGATGACGAATTTTTAGGAGAAACAACTACCACCATAAATACCCAAATTGGGAATACAATTTTCATTGAAATGATCGTTGGTGAACCAGCAGAAACTTTTACTCAAAATATCTTTATAGGATTTGCAATTGCCATATCATTAGGTGTATTCGGACTACTTATTTATCTAAAATCAAGATCTACTTAAATTGAAGATAATTATTCTCATCCAAATATCAAAATAGGAATTTTCTCTTTCTGATGACACTTAAAGTAATTCCTTAATTAGTGGTGTGCTTGAATTAACTTGTTTTAAAGTAATGTATGATTAAAGCGTGGATTAGTTATGACAGGCCTGACTTTACTAAATATTGATCGTGAAAGATCATACTCAGAAAATCCTTTGGAAGATATTAGGAGCACTATTGCTGATATTCAAAATTATTGTAAGGATTTAGATGAAAACACGGCAAGTCCTAGATTAGTTCCTTTAAGAAATAAAATTAAACAGCTACAAGATAGTGTATCACAATTTGGATCGGATGGTAGAATATCTGTGGTAGATAAACAAAATGCGATTATGGAATTACATCCTGATCTAATGATGTTATCTAACGATATGATATTAATTAAAGATGAATTTTCAATTTCGATTCAAATCTGTCTCAATTTCTTACTTAATCATCTCTGTTCCACAGCAGCTTCTGATCCCAAAAGTCGGGTGATTGGTGTGAGTAATGTTATGGCACAGGTTTTGTCCAATAACATGCAAATTATTCCAAATCAAGAATTAACCATAAGCACTGAAGACCCACGATATTTTGACATTTTTTCAAATTTATTCAACTCAATGTTAACAACCGCCGGTTTGTTTGCAGCCCCAGTGTTAAATTTACCAGATATTCCCATATCTGCGTTAGGATCATGGGCAGATCAAGCACTTGAACAATTTGCATTTGTCAATCAATTTGTAAAAGATAATTTCAATCCAGAAATATTCTATAGAATAGACCAACGAGAGAATGGGGTCCCATTTGATACTACTACTGATATACTTAATTTCTATGTATATGAAAATCAATTTCTCTCAGCACTTATTGCAAGGGCTGATCTTCTTTCTGGTTTAGAATTTAAAATTACAGCCGATGGGGAAGCAGTACAGCTTCAATCAGTCGAAGAAATTACTAACCTTTTAGCCCAGTCTATAGAAAGAAACTGTGATGAAATAGAAAATGTACTAAGTATTATTGATAGAATGTATATCGCGGGTAAGATAAATCGAAATGAGAAACCAGATAAACACCCTAATTTGATAACTTTCACATCTGAAGCAAAAATTTGGAGAGAGGTTGCCAAAACTGGCCAAATTTTAGTAAAAATCTTTACATTAATCAGAGAGGGACAATTAGAAATAAGCAATAACCTCCCAAAATTACATGATAGTAAAGAGGAAGCAATACCTCCACTTGATCAAGACGGGAACCTTATTCAAAAAAGGTTACAACAAGGGATAATAAATTTACAGGATATTTTGTTTGAAATGTTTCCACAGGCAAGAAATGACGAGGACAATTTTATTCAATCAAGTGACTTTACTAAATTCAAAGAGTTTCTATTATATGTTCTAATGTTGTGTGCAGCAAACGATATTCTATTACAGAATAAAAATCTCTGGATACATTGGTTAATCAATAAATTTGGCAAATATCTGTTAGGAGAAAAAGCAATTAGATATAATCCAATCGGCAGCCTTCAATTTGGTACATACTCTGTAGTATTGGGATTAATAAGTAATACAAAAGAATTTATTGTACAAGGAATTCTAACAGTAAAAGAAACAGTCCCACATCTTGAGTTTCAATTACATCATTTATTAGCTGCTAAAGTTATGATTACTTTAATTGATAATCAAGATCATGATTACACCTTATTATCATCCAAAATACCTGTATTAATTTCAGAGTTTTTACAAGAATATGAGGTCAATCCAAATTCATTGTTGTATCAAAAGGCTTCACTTTATCTTGCCATGCTAACAATGTATTTAGAAACTGATCAGAAGGAATTTTTAAGAAAACAAGGAGAAAGATTTGTAGCATTTGATCTATTCTCATGGATACAAGTTCCTAAAGATTTCAAGCCAAATTTCCCTTATATGCCACTTAATACAAGTTTAGACAATTTAAACTCTGGATAATTATTATTATTATTATAAATAATTCAAAAATAAAAATTGAATTCACTCACAATAAAATTAAAAATCGACATATGGAGTATCCGTATCTGCTAATTCATAAGTTTCGAAAACCATAATATCCATAGATTCATCATCACTGGTATTTTCAACTTTGTGACATTGATTTGGCAAAACGATGGCAGTCAAACCAGGTTTAATATCAAAAAAGTGGTCATCAATTTTTAATATACCGATTCCTTTGGTGAAATACATCAATTGAAGGTAATTATGTTCATGAGACTCAAATTTATCTTTTGGTTTTAGTTGAATAATTTTAAGTGATCCTGATTTGGTTAATTTAGAATCTAAAAGCATTTTGAATTTCCCCACAGAACCCGGTGTACCATCTTGCCACTTTAAATCATCAAGATGAAATACTTGATCAATCATTTGTAATCCCTACTATAATTTATTTTTGTTAGAAAGTATTAATACCTAAGTATTTTATCTCATTAAAAATTATATTTACAAATGAAAAGTATTGTTGGGCTAAAAAAAATAAAGGAAAAAAGCCTGTGAATGAACCCTTTTGCAGAAGGGTTATCATTGTAAGTGGCAATCATTCGCCAATTGTAGATCAATTATTACAAACAACCTTGATCAATATCATCCCTCATATTAATCTTACAACTCACAGGCTATACAAAGAATTGATACAATTATATATATAGATTGTCAAATAAAAGTGGTATATTATGACGATATAATAACGAATTTATAGCGTTTCATTTAAGAATTGTAAGCTCACTATTTTAAGATTTCAAGGAATTATTTAATTAATTTTGAGTCTAACTCTTCAATATTATTATTGCAAAGGATCGCTTCTGAAAATCTATTTTCCAATACATTTGGATCTTTTAATCCATGATCTGTGACTGGAATGATAATCGTATCAGAAGGATCAATCTGACCATCGTTGACCATTTTAATCAAAGCAGCAATGGCAGAGACTCCCGTTGGAGAACCAAAAATACCTTCTCTTGAGGCTAATCGAGACTGTCCATCCATTATTTCCTTATCAGAGACACTGACACCGGTACCATTAGTGCGATACAAAGCTTCAAGAGCACTGTCTCCATCCCATGGATGTGGATCAGCAAGACCACCTGCAACTGTATCTGGAAATCCACCTTTGTCTTTAAATTCAAAAGGTTTCAAATTCTGATTAAATGATTGCACAATTGGATCACATGCATCGGGTTGAACAGCAACAAATTTCGGTAAACTATCTATCCAATCTAATTCTTCCCAATCAAAGAAACCTTCTGCCGTTCCACTTAGTAGTCCTCCAGATCCAGTGTTACAAAGTATCCAATCAGGAACTTCCCAATGTAGTTGTTCTATTATTTCATATCCTAGTGACTTTGTTCCCTCAAATTGAAAGGGATTAAACGGACCGAATGAGGGACATGGTGTCCAACCCCACTCTTTTACTGCGGCTTGGAATAATTGTACAGATGGATCACCCTCACTGTCCTCTCCACCCTTTACACGAACAACTGTTGCACCTAGTGTCACTAACTGTGAAACCTTGGATTGTGAGGACCTTTCTGGGACAAATACCACTGCCTTCATACCTGCTTTGGCTGCATAACTTGATAATGCAGCTGCAGCATTGCCTGATGAAGCCGCTGAGATTACCTCAGCATTATTTTCAAAAGCGACGCTTGCACCAACAGAGATAGGTCTATCTTTGAAAGATCCGGATGGATTTCCAGATTCCAATTTAAAATATAAATTTTGTAAACCTAATTCATCGGCTAATCTCTTCGATTGGACAAGTGTGGTTCCTCCCTCTCCGATAGTTAACCTATATTTGGGGTCATTAACTGGAAAAAATTGGCTGTATTTCCAATGAGATATTGCCAAATTGTTTTGAAACTTAATTTTAGAAACTAAGTTGGCTCGTTTTTCTCGATCATACACTAAGCGTAATCTATAACCACATGTATCCTCCAACCAGTTTTGTAACCCATAGGTCTTATTACATACTTCACATTTTAATTCAACAGCAAATGGCAATTCGGATGTTCTCCTTAAAACAAATTCGAAAATCTATATTTATGAGGATTTAGTAATAGCACTAATAGGGTGATCGATTCTGTGGGTTATACAAAAATTCCAACAGATTGAAACAAAAGTAAATATTATTGAATGTATTAATTAAATGCCAGAGACTTAACTGTAATCGGAAACGACTGGCCTTTGTGTAGTGGTTCTCCAATATCAATATAATCTCCTTCTTCGAGATGTAATTCGTCGAGACTCATGAAATTATTCTTTATACTTGTTTCTTTCATTAATGTCCTCCCAACCATTCCACCTATATCATGTTCAAAAAGTAGAAGGACGAGCTTATTTTCTGAGATGGATTTTGGGAGAGCTTTTTCAATTGCTTTGACAAAACCAGGAAGATACATATCACGATGAATAATTGGAGCTCCTGCAAAATACAATCCTACAATATCTTCACCTTCCTTTAAATCAAATTTCTGGTATGCAATTAATATTTTCTCAGTAATTTTAGTTGTAGATTCATCTTTGTTTGCATTAACCTTCAAGATTGGTATATTCTGTAGTGGAAATTCAATGGTTTCATCATAAAAGCAGGTAGATCCTGATACAGCAAGAGAATATGAACCAGCCCCTATAACAGTTGCTCGTATCATATTTTTTGGTTTAACTATTGGAATATCAAACTCATGGTTCATTATTTCATTTGAAATGTACTTCCCAATGTCTCCGAAATATCCATCATTACCATAAATGTACTCTGACACACCACCACAGAACATAATCTCATCAATTTCTATTGAAAAATCAAGGTCTTTGGTCATCATTAGAGCACTAGCAATACTACTCTTTGTTTCACCTAACATCACTTCTATTAGAGATTCCGCATACAATTTGCTAATTTTTAGCAAATCTTCTTCTGAAATTATATCACCAACTGAGTAATCGATACCCAATTCTTTCATTACAACAAAGGTCGGTCCATCAATCCTCCAAATTTTGAAATCCTTATCTATTCCCAGCAATCTCCCTCCAACATTTATACATGAAGTACTGAGTACTTGCCCTTTTGAAGAGATTGCTAAATTCGAAGTTCCTCCACCTATATCGATACTAAGGATAGTATTCTGCATTTTTAAAGATCTAGCAGTTGCGCCACTGCCCATAGCTGCAAGTAAAGCTTCGAAATTGGGTCCCGCAGTTGCACTGACAAATTTTCCGGATTCACTTGATAATCGTTCAACAATTTCAGCAGCATTGTTTTTCTTCGCAGTTTCTCCTGTTACTATTACTGCGCCTGTATTAACATCCTCAGGATCATAACCTGCTTTCCGATATTCTTCCTTGCAAAAAGCAACTATTTTTTCAAGATCAATAGTCTCTGAATCTAAAAGAGGGGTGTTGATAATCTCTCCCTCATAAAGGATATTTCGTTCAATAATATTAAATCGATTACTCATATTCAGAAAACCTGGTTCTCTCTCCAATTTTAATTTGGAAAAAATCAAATGTGACGTTGAGGATCCAATATCGACACCTACACTTAGCAGGTTCATCAGCTCAATTCTACTTCCCATTGCAAAATCGAATGGTTTTGGTTCTGGTCTTTCGAGCACAGGCTTTTCATTCTCTTCAATTTGAATTTCCATTGGTTTTTTATGATGTATTGGTATTTCAATTTCAATATCTCCTCCAAGTATCTCTTTTTTCTTCTCTGGTTGAATTTCAAAATATACCTCACATTCTTTGCAAAAATATTTGATATCAAACGAAGGATAACTACCAGATGAAGTAGGGCCCGCCCCTTTTAATGAATCAAGACGACTTTTTGCTGCATGAAGCACCCTATCTACAATATCAGTTGCTAAATGGAGTGGGATCTCAATATCGCCTTCCTTGCCTAAAATCAACTCGAGAGCTGGTTTAATGTTTTTTCTAAGTGATTGCATGCGAAGAATATCTGTAATGTATTCAGTCTCATTCATCAAAGTTTGATATTTAACCTCAAAATTCTCACCAAATTCTGGACCTCCAATTGTTTTCTGAAAATACACTTTCAAAGTTTCAATGATTGCCCATTCTGTGCTTTCTGTATTTATTGTAAATTTTTCTTCAACCTCAACTTCAAGAATTGTCAGTCGCATAGTTTGATTACAGTGGATTGGAAAATCAATATCAGTTGCCTCATCATCACTGATCTTATTAGTCAAATCAAAACTGGGTCTCTGTTTTTTATTGCAAGTATCACAAACAAAAAATAATTCTGATAATTTCTTCATAAAAATATGTAGGGAATTATCATTATTCTATGTTTTTAAAATAATATAATATAGGAACGTATTATTTTTAATAATGTGGTTAATAAGAAGCGATCACTGCTTGAGAGAGCAACCGCAATTTTTAGTTATATTGAACAGAACACTGATTTTAACACAAAGCCTATCCCAAAATCAGAATTTCAGAGTGTTGGAATTTCGCCTCGTGACATGGATAGATGGATTGAACTAATAATGTTAATTCAATCAATGCCGCAATTGATAGTTAAGAAAATGGGAAAGCGGACTTACGTTGATTCACTTGATAATAAATTCACTATTCATATGAAAAAAACTTTTTTGAATCAGGCAAAGAGCTATGAAGAAAGAGAAAGTGCGCTTCTACTCTATTTCAAAGCTCTACTCACATTTGAAAGAATAAGAGGTGAGTATATCGATATAGAGAGTATTGTAAATGAAAATTGGAAGATTGATCGACCAACAATTGTACGAATTGCTGAGGAAGCATTGTCTGAAATAAACAGTTGATTGAACGATCTTTATTTCATCAACTATTCCAACAATCCAACTTTTTCATTGAACAAATCTATGCATTCGTGTGAATATTTCAAGAATTTGCTCTAACGTATCAGTAATGCAATTTAAATAACCTGGTGCAAATGAATATATTGTAGAAAAATGCAAATATCCTTTATTCTGTTTGCTTTAATTTTATTCATTTCTGCAATTCAGGCGGTACGTATCTATCGATTACTTAGGTCCAGAGACTTTCTTTTATTCTCAATTATATTTGTGTTGTTGGGCATTCACTCCTTACTTATTGGGGATGACAGATCCTTCGATTTCGCTAGAATTGTCGTATTCTTAGGCTATATGTGGATGATTCACTTAATTCTGATTAATTTTGCTAAGAAAATTAGAGTCATAACCCTCAAACTTACCATTACATATTCAATCATTACATCCCTAATTCTTTTATTATATTTTCTTGAGGTTTATTATTTTGACACTATCGCTTTCTTGAGACATATTATGGTTGACCTGCTAATTATCATACTTGGAATTGAATTTCTCGTAGCATATATCGATGTAGAAATTATCCACAAAACCACAAAAATTTTAATTGGAAGATATGCTTGGATTTCAGCATCAATTCTTCTAATCCTCACTGGTTTAATTCGAGCAATTGCATTTACAAGTGTTTACTTTAAAATGATCAGATCCCAGGATAACCTTTCTGTAGATGTTTGGCTTCAGGATGATATTATACTTCTTTCAGACATCACAATTTCACTATTATTTGCGACTTTGGCTTTCGTGTTCGTTACCACAATTTTCATTACACCGGAACTATTGCTCATGTCGAAATATCAGATATTTAATTCTCTAAAATTATACAATATTATTCAACAGCTTAATAATAATTATCGCGAGTTTCCTGATAGAACAGGATTTGGTAGTATTGACAGTACTCAGACAATTATTAATTATATCAAAGAAATTGCTCCAGTCGTCAAAGATCTTAATCTAAACAAATTGAAACCTGGAGATAGTGATGGAGATTCTTAAGGATTTGAAAAGGAATAATCGAAGTGATCTATCGATCGTAGACATCGAGTTCAGTTTTTTTTTCATTTCATTAATTTTAAAGAAGGCCAACTTTATCATTGAACCGATTAATCAATTCATCAAGTTTAGGGGTTAAAGCGTGAATATTTTTCCAATAATTTTTGTCAAACCATTGAGCATCTAATTCTTCTACTGTCTTTCCCTGCTGTTCAATCCAAGTATAATATTTCAAATGATGAATCGCTTTTTTATCAAGATGTGTTAGCTCTTTCATGCTATCAGTCTTTATTCCTTCAATTAAACGAACGTAGTCAATTGCAGCATTTGTTGCAGTGTATGGTCCATACTTATCTTTGGCTTCGTTTAATCTCGACTGATACATTTCCATACTATCAGTAGAAATAGTTACGATAACATCATTTTCATCAAGATTGTAATATTTAGCCATTTTAATACTCATGAGGATATTAGCGATGGATGAGATACCAAATAGGTGGAGTTTCTCAACTAATTCGGGTTTGACTCCTTTCTCCTTGAGTAATTCCAATCCTGCGGGCTCATTGAATAATCTGATCAAATTCATTGGATCATTATCATCAATTGCTATAACCATATCTGTATTACGCACATTGTGGATCCAAGGAATATGTTTATCGCCTATCCCTTCGATTCGATGATCGCCATAGCCATTCATCAACATTGTTGGACATTGGAGTGCCTCGCCCGCTGCAATCTTAGATGTGGGATATTTTTCCTTTAAGAAATCACCAGCTCCAATTGTACCCGCAGATCCTGTTGTATAGCAACTTCCAAAGAATGTGTCATTTGGTCCCATTGAATCTTGAAGCATTTCGTGAATAGCATTTCCTGTGACCTCATAATGCCAGAGGTGGTTACCAAACTCATCGAACTGATTAAGAATAATTGCATTTTCTCTTGTTTCTCTCAAGACATCACACATATCATAAATTTCTTTGACATTGCTTTCTGTCCCTGGAGTCTTGATTACTTCTTTAGCAACTGACTCTAACCAATCAAAACGTTCTTGGCTCATACCTTCAGGCAAAATTGCAACCGAATGGACATTCATGATTTTTGAGTCAAAAGCACCACCACGACAGTAATTTCCAGTAGACGGCCAAACTGCTTGATGCTTGTAAGGATCAAATTGGCCAGTGACCAATCGTGGGACTAAACACCCATATGCTGCTCCTACTTTGTGTGCGCCAGTTGGGAAGAATTTACCCAATAATATGAGAATTCGAGCTTTGACTCCTGTTAATTCTGAAGGTAACTCTAAAAAATTTGGTAAATCCCAAAATTGACCACCAGTTTCAATATTTTCATTTTTCCAAGTAATTCTAAAGAGATTTCTTGAATTTATTTCCCACAGTCCAAGACCCTTCAATTCTTCTTTAATTTTATCAGGAATCAGGTTGGGATTTTTCATTTGCTCAAAGGTTGGGAGAATAATATTATTCTCCTTCGCATTTTTGATAGCTTGCTCTAATTGTTCACTATTCTCAGTTAGGTCAATCACAAGAACCTCGACAGGAAAAATGGTATAAAATTATACAGAAAGTAAACAGGATAACAATTATTTTTATTCAAATAATTTTTCACATTATGATTAACAGCTTGAGAAACAGAATTGAAAAATTGGCACAAAAACTTACAATATGGAAACCATTTAACTCGCAATAAAAACATAGCAATTTAGTGGAATTTTCATCACTTTCAAAAATCTTAGAAATAGGTATTCAAAATGATGATTCTAAAGAAATCAGACTTCAAAAATCACTTTTGATAGCTATAACCATCGGAACTAGCATACCAGGTATGATTTGGGCTTGGATCTACTATTTCTATGGAGAACCTTTAGTGGCCATCATACCTTTTGGATACTCAATCCTAGGTCTGTTCGTTTTTTTACTGTACCAAAAATTTCCAGAAAATTACGATAGCTATTACATGGTAATTAGGTTAATGATTCTCTTTTTTCCATTTTTAATTATGATTGCTCTAGGAGGTTTTATCCAGAGTTCTATTGTCATCGTTTGGTCAATGATGGCACCACTCACATCACTGCTAATCGATGGTGGTAAGCATGCAAAAAAATGGTTCTTTGCCTTCCTAGGATTAATATTAATTGGTGTTCTTTTTTCATCAGATGTTGATGTTCCATTTCCGAATTTTGTCATTCAAACTTTTATTTTCCTTAATATCATTGGAATGAGTTTAACTACCTTCTTCATGTCTCAATTTGCAGTTAAAGAACGGACTGAGTTAATACTTCTACTAAGCGAGGAAAAAAAGAGGTCTGAGGATTTGTTACTTAATGTACTGCCAAAAGAAGTTATTCCCTATTTACAAGAATCTGATAAAGCTTATGTAGAAGAATATGAATCTGTAAGTGTGCTTTTTGCAGATATTGTCGGGTTTACAGGATTAACAGAAACGTTAGGGTCCCGTAAAATGTTGGACCTTCTAAATTTGATTTTTTCATACTTTGATTCATTGCTGGATGAACATAATGCTGAGAAAATTCGAACAATTGGAGATAATTATATGGTTTCTATTGGGGCTCCTGTGGAAGAGGAGGATCACGCATTTTTATTAGTTTCAATGGCTCAAAAAATGCTGAAACTGCTTCACAAGCCAGAAATGATTGAGCATGGAATAACATTTAGAATAGGAATAAACTCTGGACCTGTGGTAGCGGGAGTTATTGGGAAACATAAATTTCATTGGGATGTGTGGTCCGATATGGTAAATATTGCATCTAGACTTGAATCAACTGGTATTCCAGGTCAAATACAAATTGGACCTGAGACGTTTAAATTGCTGAATAATAGAATTCCTTGTACATCACGAGGTCCCATTCTTATGAAAGGAAAAGGCGAGATTGAGACTTATTTGGTCTCATAGATTAATCAATACTGAAAGAGCGCAGGATTTTCTAAAAAAATCGTTAAAATTTATAAGAGTAGGAAATATTGACCAACTTAAATTCGACTTGGTAAGTTATATGAGGGATTCTCAAATCTAAAACAACTCAAGATGGAATAGGACTGAGATTAAAATGATCAGTAAATTCTTGCTTTCGAAGTAATTTTATTAAATCCAACGAACTAGCTATGAGATAAACGCACAGTAGGAATACTTCAAAAGAAGGTGTATCCAAATACTCGGGAAGGCCAGAAGACGTTCTTCCTTGTAGTCTCCCTAAAAGTCCCCTTAAAACGAATAATATTCACAGGATACTATAAAATAACGTGAACTTTCAGGTGCTAGGATTTCCATTTTTCAATCCAAGAACCATTGGATACCCAATTGCAAATATTAGAGGATACAATATATATTGTCATTTTAATATGATTATATTTGGCGATTACATGAAATAAGAATAACTATCAGCAAATTATGCATGAATTAGTGACAAATATTACAAATTGCGTTTTATTCTACGCTGAATAATGACTATTAAAGATATAGAAAATAAAGACAAGAATGTCATATTAAGACCTGCCTCATTCTCATCCGTTTCAACCTCATATTCATTGACACCAAATTCTAGTATAGCTAATGGTTTGGTGGAGGTAATTTTCGTCATTTCAATATAAGGATCATCAAATAAATCACTAAATCCCATCCACTCATCTTCTGGATCAAATAATCCATATACACTCATTCCAACCCAATCAACATAATCATCACCAGGGTAATAACTTGCGTAAGTGTTCCAAGCCTCCTCAGGAACGTTATCTCTATCTATATGATAGAACCAAGTTGTATTGTGCAAATCTTCTTGTCTGAAAACATCCACAATGTGACGATAAGCATCTACAAATCTTTCCGGTCCATCGGCAAGTGTCGGATCACCATATGAGGTTTCATCTGCTCCATTCCATTCGCCATTATATGAAAACCAATTTCCATTGGCTTCAGTTCCAAATTCAAGTAGTAATTTTACATTCGTTGTTTTTGCATCTTGTGCCCATTTTTGTAGGTCAGTATCAAAATCACCATTGATAATTTTTGTCAGTGTAAATATTTCTTCTACATGTGTATCATATTGACTTCTGGGCATTAGACGAATATAAGGAGTTGAACCCTGATTGATTACTTTTTGTACGTTCTCAGAGGGAAATGCAATTCCATTTTCCCAATTATTGGAGAAATAAACCCAAGCTACATCCTTCCCAACCTTATCTTGAAATCCAGAAATATGGTTTTCAGTTAATCCATCTTCTTCTCCATCTGGGTTTGGATACACCCCATGATATACACCATCTTCGGTACCTGATAAAATATTTCCTCGATCTTCAGAATAGGTAAAGACCGAATTATCATTAAATGTGGAGTCAGAAATTGCGTCTTTATAACTTGCTAGAGCTTCAGGAGAAGAATCTAGTGTTAAATCAACATCAAAGCCATCATCTGCCCAGCCATCTTCCCAATAGCTAATTGCTTTGATTCTCGGATAATCGTTATTTATAATTGAAGTTAGAGCTTCATCAATCCAATCTGCTTTGTGATTTGTTGCTTCGGCACCTTGTAATGCTAATGGATTAATTAAAATTATAAATATTAATAAAAAAAAAATGTTTTTTCGAATCATTGATGAATTTATAAATTTACTATCTATTTTAAAGTTAATTGAATAAGGTTGAATTAGGGTTAAGATTAAAAATTGGTGTATGATCTGTTAAATCATCGCTTTGATTGCACAAGGCAGTAATAGTTGTGTCAAATTTGAATTTTTGTTATGATTTATACTGAAAGTACGTCCATCTTCCCTAGTTACATAAAGGAACCCCTAAATTACAATCCAGAAAAAACATATCTGGTTATTATTGGACTTCACGGTGGTGGAGGTACTCCTAAATCGATGCTAAATTTATGGGATGAAATTGAAGCAACAAATTTCATATATGTTGTCCCACAGGCTCTATTTACAATGAGTACTGATGATGGTATACGTTTTGATTGGCTGAACTGGCCTAGTGGAGATGATCAGTTAGTCAAAAAATCATTCACCTTATCAGAAAACTACATTGTTGATCTAATTAAAAATATCTCAAAAAATTATAATGTTGAAGGGATTTATCTTGCTGGTTTTTCTCAGGGTGCGATTATAACATATTTTGCCGGGATAAAAAATCCCAGTTTGATTAAAGGATTAATTGTTATGAGTGGCCCAGGGTTACTAGCTCCTCTCAATAATCCATTTGGTAAATCCTCAAGTTCAAATTGGGTGGCTGCAAGGGACATAGAAATCGCATCCAAACTCCGTATCTTTATTTCGCATGGTAAAAATGATGTAAATGCAAAAGTTGACCTGGCAAGTAAATCGGCTGAAATATTAAGCAATTACAAACATGAAACGACACTTCGATTATTTGACGGTGTCCATGAACTCCCTCCAAAGCTAGTGTTAACTGAAATTATTAAATGGTTAGAATTTTGAAGAATTCCTTTTTTGATCACTCACATAGTGAAATAATGAGTAAATTAAAATTTTATTTATTTTTTGATTAAACTTCTAAATTTTTGTTTAAAGCGATCCATAAGCGAAGAACTTTTCTCTTCTGATTCGCCTTGATCTGTTATAAAATAGTCTTTAGTTGATTTAAGTCTATCTGTGGGTATTAATCCAAGCTCAATCATATCTTGCTGAAAATTTTCAAATTGCTCATTGGTAACATAACCTTCTGCTATTTCATTTTCATATTTCTCTCGAAAGACCTTTGCGAACTCATCCAATTTGCTTTTAATAAAATTTTCATAAACGTCTTTTGGATTAACAAAAACGAATGTATAATCTCCTACGGTTTTCATATTCACGTTAACGGTTGGAAACTTTAAATTTTGAAGGTTCCCCGAAAAAACCTCATTACCGAAACTTAGTAAAGCGGCAAGAAAACCGGTATGAAGTGGATGTTGATCTGCATGTGCCAAACAAAAATCGGATAATGTACAACCAGCAAAAACTGGTAGCCCTGAATTATTTAAAACATACATATCATAAATCGAAAGACCTTCTGCCTTTTGAGTACTCATTCTATATGTCTTTTAATTTCGGAATGATATAAATGATTGTATAAATTTGAGATTAATGCATGTTTTGTTAATTCATTTTCCTTGTTCTAATAACACTATAGAGGCTAATCATGGTGTTTTATCAAATCATTAATTAAAGAGTTTTTTCTTTTCTTTTATCAAGATTGAGATTCAATAAAATTTTCAGATATTCGCTCACAGTACCATCATCTCCTTCCTCTATAATTGCATGACCAATTTCACTGTAGAGTTTTAGTGTATCAAATGTTAAACTATAATCAATTATCTTACCTTCTTTCATTTTGAAATAATAAAATCCTTCAGCTTCAATTACTTTGTTTGTTGCTTTCAATCCGAAGAAATTACCCATATGTGTCATTTTTGCAATATAATAGACAACAGCACTATTTTCAGAAGCTAAAACATCAATAATTTTTAAATACAAATCAGGAAAGGCTGTTAAATAACCTGTAAGAATATTTTTTATGTCGTTAACATCTGCATTTTCTCTTTGATACCTGAATGATGGAGTTTCAATCTGTTGATTAATTTGAAATGAAGGATGGAATATTTCATCCAAAATTGCTAAATTTTGAGTGTTCATTGCGGCTAGATATTGTTTTGCCAAATTGATATTATGTTCAATTTTTCCAGAATCTATAACGTACACACCCTTTTTTCAATAATTTTTTAACGTTTTAATTGAATAAATATATTCCGCATAATTAATATCTAAACAACTTATTTATTAATATATCAACAATTATCATTTCGCAAATGCTTTAATCATCTTAGCCGGATCATCGGCCAATGGATACATTATTGGACAAGTACAACCATCTCTGATAAATTCAGCCACTTTGGTTTTACAATCATCAGCAGTACCAGCTGCAGCAACCAACTGAACTACTTCATCAGGTACAATTTCCATTGCTTTTTCTACATCAGCATGAGTTGCCGGCCATGTCAATATTTTACCAACTTCATCAAGCAAATCTTGAGATACTCCCGAAGCCTTTCCAATATGTGGTTGTTGACCGAGATATTGGGTGACCAATTCTTTGGCACCTCTAATAGCAACATCTGCATCCTCATCCAAACTCACAACCACTAATTGTGGTCTATCAAAATCTGCCAAAGTTTTCCCCCTTGTAGCCAATCCTTTCTCAAGAAGCCCCATTGCCTTTTTATTATATTGTGGAGATACTAGATAATTTAGTAAAACACCATCAGCAATTTTACCCGTCAACTCCATCATCTTGTCACCAGTAGCTCCAATGTATACTGGGATTGGAAGAGCTTTACGTTCACCATGGACTATATCAAGCTCAATTCCATCCACATTAATGAATTCACCCTGAAAAGTCACAGGACCTGTCTGAGCAAATAATTTTTGTAAAGTAGTTACATATTCCCTCATTGCTCTCAATGGTTTCACTCGTTTTACACCGACTTTAGAAGCTAGTGGTTCCCACCATGCCCCTAATCCAGCGAAAATCCGTCCTGGAGCTAGTTCATTAAGGGTAGAATAAGTTGCACCCAACAAACCTATATTACGGGTCCATATAGCGGAAACTCCAGTACCTAATTTAATCTTATTAGTCATTTGAGCCATTGCTGCAAGAGGAATTGTTGCCTCTCGTGCAAGTCTACTTTCTGCCTGCCATAGTTGTTCAAAACCGCTTTCTTCAGCCAGTATGGCATATTTTACACCATCACGTATTGGATGTTTATCTTGTAGGTAAAGCCCCATTGGGGTTTCTGCAATTATTGTGTCTGCTGACATTCAATTTTCTCCAAATTGTACAAAAAAGTCAATGGTGACTTGTTTATGTATTTATTCCTACAAAAGCAATATAATTTACTGATTACAATTAATTATTTTCATAATAGTCAGATGGTAATTCTTTTCCATATTTCCAAACGTGTGCTTTTCTATCTAAAGATTGAATGAAGTCTGTTTTCATTTCATTGTAATCTTTTCTAGCAATACCACTATTAACTAATTCTTTCTTCATTTCGCAATAAGCTTTACAGTCTTTCTCTGATAATCTAAGAAAGTCCCTAAACAGGAGATGTCTTTTAACAAATCTATGTCCTTGTTCGACGATATGTAAATGTTCTAAAACTTTATCTGAAAAATCGTTGTTCGCATGTCTAGCGAACAATCTTCGAAATGGCATTACTTCATTCCATTTGTCAATGTACCTATAACCTGCATTTTGTAACAATTTTATCCATTCATATCGATTATTGAAAGATTGTACCTCTAGAATCATATCGATAATGGGTTTCGCACACAAATTTGGAATTGAAGTACTCCCAATATGATATAATTCTATTATATGATATTTTAATATTTTCTTTAATTGTGAACTGCCTTTTCTGAATCTTTCGATCCAATTTGGATCATATTTTGAAATAAACAGTTCATCACCTAACACAATCCAGCTTTGAAAATGAATATTAATTATTTAATCTTGGTATTCCTTATTTTATAATAATATTTCCCGATACCCTTTCAATAGTACGTAAGAAAATATATTCATTTTAATTCATATAACAATTTCAATATTGAGGTTATTACAAATTAGGTCTAATGTTGGAATAATTTGTCATGGTGATGCAGATGGTATATGCGCAGCTGCAATTGTCAAATCAGTCTATCATGGAGCTGTAATCTTTTTCTCGAGAGCTCCCCAGTTACATAAAGATATTCGGGAACTAGAAAAATATATGAAACAGATAGATGTTTTATACATATTAGATGTTGCATTAAATCCAAAAAACCTACAATTTACCCTTGAAAGGTTTAAAAAATCCAAACTGAAGACGGAAATATATTATTACGATAATCATTTAATTCCGGAACATCTTGACCTTGAAGATCTGAAGACACATGTTACAGAATATAGAAATATTGAATTTTCATCCTCCGCGGCAACAACTTTCGTGGAGATGTATGGTGATTCACAAGAAATTATTATAAATAATCGTAAACACGCAGTACTGGGTGCATATGGATCAATTTCAGATTATGCTAAACATTGTAGTTTATTGGCCAAAGTAAATAACACCTGGGATGAATCCTCTATTCAATTTCAAGCATTTTTATTAAAACAGGCATCAAGAATAATAGAATCTGATAATTTAAAACGTACAATTGTAGATAAATTATCCGTTGGAATCCTTCCATCAGAAATATCTGAAGTGGCAAAAGCAGCTCTGGAAGCAAGTAGAGAAATCGATGTTGCGATCCCTTTTATCAAGAAAAATGCAATTAAATTTGGTTCAGTTGCTGTTATTTACGAATGTCCAATTGCCTCTATGGGACATAATTCATACGTTGCAGCAACCATCACTAATTCACGGATTGGAGTGGCGATTAAGAAAAACGGAGAATTTTCAAGGTTAGTACTTAGAAAAAGAAAGCAAGAATTAATTCATCTTGGTGATTTAGCAAGCAAAATTGGAAAGAAGTTTGAGTGTGATGGAGGAGGAGAAATGGCGAATGCAGGTATCACTTGTCCAAATGAACTTGTTGAAGATGTAATTAGATTACTTGATGAAATGCTTGCAGAGTTATAAATTCGAATTTATATGGCAGTAGTTCTATTTAGTAATACTTCATTCTCAACTAAAACTTAGAATAATATATTCATCTTTATTTAGACTTGATTTTCATATTTGTTATGTATTATATTGATGAAAGTCCTCCATTCATCGTTAAATTGTTATTATTTCTTGTTTTGACAACGATCATTTGGATTATTGGATTTTTCCTCAAAAGAAACTTGGATAAAATATCTCAGAAGAGAAATTTTGAAGCAAAAAATGTATCGAAAATGATAATTAATCTCTCTCAAATATTACTCATATCCTTAATGATCTCTTTTGTGTTTGAAATACAATCAAGTACAATACTCAGCATCTCAGCATTACTTGGCACTGCAATTGGATTTGCATTATCTGTAGTAATTGCAAATATCGTTGCTAGTTTCTATCTAATTGCCATACGACCTTTTGGAATTGGTGATCTGATAAAGGTTGACTCCACAGATGGAATGGTATTAGAGATTGGTTTGAATTACACTAAACTTCTAAAACTTGATCGAACCATAGTACTAATCCCGAACAAGAGATTAATAGATGCCAATCTTATAAATTGCTCAATTCAATTAAAAAACCTTGAAGAGCGCTCCAAAATGGGTTTTGAAGTTGGTTATTCAGAATTACTTGAGGAGATTAAGGATCAGACTAAATTAGGCAAACAAATGCTCAATGAATTTACTGGTGGTCGTGAAATTGTAAGATATCCATTCACAGTCCAACTAAAATTAAATATTATCTCACCTGATATTACTATTGCTACGGTTAATGAGAGAATGGATCTTGTATTGGATCGATGGCAGGAGAAATTGAGATATAGACCTAGATATTTCTATAATAAATACATTTTCAGACAGGATGTAAGATTGGTTATGGTTGTGGACGATGCTTATCAGATACTTGAATTACAACCTGATTTTCTTGAGGATATATATCGTTCAGTATTCTATGAATTACAGGGGGCTACTAATTAATGGATTTTATTGGATCAGATTACCTATATTTTGGTATTGCAATATTAGTTGTATATGTGATTAATAAGATCATAGCAAGAATTATTCATAAAGCAGCTGTCAATAAAATTCCAGCTGATCTTGAGAATATTCTACTTTTACTAATGCGATTTTTAATGGTGATTGTTATTTTATATTCAGCAGTATTATTTCTTAACATCGGGGGAAACACAGTTCTAGGATTATCAATATTTCTTGGTTCAATAATTTCCTTTGCGAGTATTCACACAATTCAAAATTTCATCTCTGGTATGTATATACTCATCACAGAGCCATTTTCAGTTAATGATATGGTCAAAATTGGTAATTCTGAAGGCGTTGTAACTGAAATTTCTCTTAATTACACGAGCTTACTTAATTTTGAGGGTTTAATTGAATATATTCCAAATAAGAAAATTATTGGGAGTACAATTATCAATTTTGACTTAAAAGTAAAAGATGCAACTACAACTGAATTTTCTTGGAGTAGGAAATTCAAAAGTAGTTTTGAGGATAGAGAAATTACTCGTTATACATTTGTATGGGGAGCTCCATTAATCAATTATAATGAAATGAAAAAAATATTAGATAAAATTTGCAAAAAATATGAGAAAATCTTTGGATATCTTCCAGAGTACATTCCTGATGCCATAAATCATCGATTTGAATTCAGTTTTGCACTCTCAGCAGACAATCCAATGATTATATTGAAAAATAAAACTGATTTTCTTGATGAGATTTCACTAGCTTTCCATTAAATTTCCGATTTGCAAATTAATTTTCAAGAGCTCTTGGAAATTTAACAAAATAGTATCGTTGTAACATATTTAGTTACATAGCTTCAAAAACTTACCCCCTAACAGATGCTATTGAGTGAAGAGCAAGAAATTATTGTACTGTTAGATGAAATGAGGGAAGCAACTAAGCTAGGAAACTATAAGAAAATTTCTTTATTTTTCTCGGATAAAAAGAATTATCTCCATTTAGGACCAGGAAAAAATGAACATTATTATGGTCGGGAGGGGATGAGAAAAGCTCTGAAGTTATTGGGAAGAGCGAAAAGTCGAGACATAGATGCACGTCAGATATATTTATCCGGTAAATTTGCGTGGGTAATAAATAAAATTGGAATGCATGCGGAGAGTGATCAGTTACATACAGAGCGATGGTTAAGAGTAACACGTATTTTGGAGAAAGAAGAAGATGGATGGAAGATCGTTCATTGGCACGTTTCTACACCTGATCTTGGAATTGAGGAAGGCCATTTCTCTCCAACAATTTCGGGTTTAGAGGCACAGATTTCAGAATGGAATAGTACCTTTGATCTAGATCCATATCTTTTATCAAAAATAGATGCAACCAAATTTAAATCGTACTTACATCAAGCTCAGAAAATTCTACAGAATTTACATGATATTGACAAGTGAAAATAATAAGTTTTGAAACTCATGATAGAAGGTTTATGAAAAATATGTCCCAATGATATTTTATGCAATTAAAAATACCAAATTTTCTAGATGAAAGTTCACAAGCGTTTCATTATTTATCAACAATCAACCAGTAGTAGATTTCTTAACAAAATTGGATGATTCTTAAAATTATTATATTATTTATGTACGATAATTACATATTTCGGTGGAGTGTCATTTTTACCAAGCATCCAATAATAACGATGTCGATCAAGTATTTGGGATAGTAAAACTAATACTAGTTGGATTATAAAATATATGAGATCAAAATTGAGATAAACAACAATTACTCCAATCCAGCCCCAAATCCATTCCAATCCAATTCTTTGCCAACCCTTAATCAATATTCCCGGCATTTTAGACCCAACAGGCTTTTTATCGCCATCAAAATTCATCAGAGAAAAAGAAAGCATGCTTATGATTGTTAAGTACCAAAAACCTGCTACAATGAACCAAATCCAAGCGGTAAGCTCAACTAAAAATCGAGATAAGGGGGGTAACATTACAAATTTAGATTGATTTTCTTCAGTTGTCATTATTGTCGAACTAAAAATTAGGTTTTAAGTTGATCGAGGAATATTCGTATTCGTTGGCAAAACAATTAATAAACCATCTCTCCTTCAAGTGGAAATCCAGCCTCCTCCCAATCAATAATTCCTCCTGAGTATCTTCTAACATTGGTATATCCATTTTTTATTGAGATATGATAGGCTAGTTGACTTGCTACACATTCTTTACTGCTACAGTAAACAACTATCTCATCATTCTTATCAAGTAATTGAGTCGCTTCTCTTGGATCTCGCATATGCAGAGATCCAGGAATACGTTTTGCATTGTAATGAAACAAAAGTGGGAATCTATTTTGAAGTTAACTGATGATGAAATTAGCACCTACTACATGAATATGCTACGAAAACATCCTGACAGCCTAAACCAGGCTGAACACGAAAAAAAGAATTTGACGTATAACCATATTCTCGAGAGATTGTTTGTTAGCAATTTAGAAAAAGCTGCTATCGCGTTTAGTGAAAACAAGAAACCTGTAAAATCTTCTTATCCGATGGGAACGCTTGTTAATTTCAGTCTTGATATGAAAATTGCCAAACCTCGCCATATAATGCAGGTGATGCTTTTTTATGGTGAAATGGCTTCCAAATTCTATGAGCTTGAAAGAAAAATTGCTGCTGAAATGGCAAATAATGAAATACCTGAGGAGAATAAAATCAATTTGCGTTATCATATTGTTGGAGGAGAAGTTGAGACCTTTGAATTTGAGTAATTAATTTTCATTCAATTGAAGATTATAATACAAAAATAATCAATGTCGATTCCACGAAACAGTTCTTCAACTTATCTACAAAAAAATAAAGAACACGGAAAATTTACACACTAGTTTTGATCTTATTTAGATATTTTGCAGATTGTGTCTCCAAATATAATTTATACATATTCTCATACAATCCACCCTGTTTCATTAATTCTTCATGATTTCCCATCTGCACTATTTTTCCGTGCTCAAGTACAATGATTTTGTCTGATTTCAAGATTGTAGTTAACCTATGAGCAATGCTAATACTTGTTCTACTATCCAATAGAGTATCAATTGCATCCTGAATTTTACTTTCTGTATATAGATCAACTGAGGCAGTGGCTTCATCTAAAATAATTATTCGTGGGTCTGACAGCAAAGCTCGAGCGAATGAAATCATCTGTCTTTGACCTGCAGATAGATTCTTACCTTTTTCTTCAACAATTGTGTCCAGATCATTGGGTAACATCTCGATGAATTCTCTTGCCTGTACTTTGTCCAGAACATCCCAAATCTCATTATCAGTTGCAATTGGATTCGCTATCTGGAGATTGTCTCGGATTGTTCCTTTGAACAGTAATACTCGTTGGGAGACCAAGCTTATATTCTTTCTAAGTGATTTAAGATCGTAATCATAAAGATTCTTATTGTCGAATGTAATTGACCCGTCATTTATTTCATAAAACCTCATTAGGAGTGAAGCTACGGTACTTTTACCTGCTCCAGTATGACCTACTAGTGCAATCCTATCTCCCGGATTAATTTCGAATGAAATATCTTGAAGTATTGGTATTTTAGTATTGTAAGCAAAGTTAACTCGATCAAATTTTATTGAGCCTGTCAAATTTTCAGCTAATAATGTACCCTTGTCATTCTCAGCCAAATCTGGATCTCTCGAAATTCGTGAGATTCTTTCTAAACTAGCAAAAGCCCCTTGGAATCTGTGATAAGTGTTTGCCATTGTAACGAGAGGCCAGTAGAATTGGTTCTTCAAAATTAAGAATAAAATCAGTGTTGCAATAGGCATTCCATTTTCCACCTCTCTTGTTCCAACATAAAGAATGAGTAGTAGAAGTGCATGCTGCATAACATCAGTTATTGGCCAAAATATGAATATTACAAAACCTCGTTTTACAGAGGCTTTGTACGTCGCCTCATTTAAAACTCCGAATCTCTCTAGATTTTCCTTCTCTCTATTGAATGCTTTACTAATTTGAATCTTTGACATAGTTTCTGCAAATCTGTTATTCACTTCACCAAATTTCGCGCGCCAAATTGCAGTTACTCTCCGCTCGTACTTACCTAAAAATATTGCAATTGCAAGGATTATAGGTAGGAACAAAGTTGCAGTTAATGCGATTGTGATGGAGAAATAGAAGAAAATTACTAATGTCAATGAAATTCTAAAAAGGCTGGTGAAAAACCAAGCCAACTCTCGTCCTGATTCATGAAGCTCTTTGGTATCATTAATCAACCGACTGGTAAGTTCTCCTGATTTTCTTTTGTCAAAGAAAGATATTGAGTTGTCCAACACTGAAGAATATGCGTCTACCCTGATATCACCAACAATCCGTGCATTTAGCTTTGCTACTGACATAAATTGAATAGCTCTCAAAAACCAACTAAGTATACTGAAAACAACATATCCAGCAATTGCATAAATCAAGAATTTGCTTGAAAGGTCAGTCCCCTCTTCAATTCCCTCCAAGACATAATTAAATATTAGAGGGGAGGTAAGAGCCAAAGATACGTTCAGAATTAAAGCGATGACAACTAAATTGAATAGGCCACGATGGCGTTTCACATAACTCCAGAAAACTGAAAGTAAATAGCGATCGCTAAATTCTCTTTCTGATTTAGCATCTGTTGTTACTGCCATTTAATCACCTCGGGGAACTAGTGGTGGTAATTCAAAGTGCTTTTCAAACAGATTTCTGTAGAATATATTACTCTGTATTAACTCCTCATGGGGTCCAAAACCAACCATTTTCCCCTTTTCCAGTATGAGAATTTGATCTGCTTTGGCAATTATTGCTAAACGATGGGTGGTTATTATTGTAGTACGAGTTCTTAATATATCTGAAATTGCATTTTGAATTTCCGCCTCGGTTTTAGAATCCAACGCACTAGCACCATCATCAAATATTAGGACTTCAGGATTCATGAGAATAGCTCGTGCAATTGAGATCCTTTGTGCTTGACCACCAGATAACCGAACTCCATCTTCCCCAATTATCGTCTGATACCCTTCCTCAAATTCCTCAATGAAAGCATGTGATTTAGCAATTTTTGCTACATCAACAATATTTTCCAAAGGAGTACCGGGTTTTCCAAAACCGATATTTTCCTGGACCGTATCATTAAACAAGAATACCTCCTGTTCAACGGTGGCAATATTTTCACGTAATGATTCATTTGTGTAAGCGGTAATTGGATTGTTGCCAACTATAACCTCACCCTGTTGGGGTAAATAAAGACGTTGAATTAATTTTGTAAGAGTTGATTTACCCGATCCCGGACTTCCTACAATCGCTAGGGTCTGAGAATCCTCTATTTTAAATGAAACTCCATCCAATGCGGGAATCTTAGTGTTGGGATAACTAAATGTAACATTATCAAATTCGATTGAAGCAGGAAGATTTTCA
Source organism: Candidatus Heimdallarchaeota archaeon LC_2 (assembly GCA_001940725.1). The sequence goes on from MDVR01000043.1 coordinate 41,027, forward strand.
AAATTAACTGTACCGTCATCGATGATATGAGGATCTGGTTCAGTCATGAACTGATGTAATCTCTCAATTGCCGCAAAAGCACCCACAGACACAAATGCGATCCAATTCATCTCTTCTGACATGCCGGCGACTAGAGCCAGTGCTAAAGTAATAAGGACAAGCTCCTCTATGGTCATATCACCCTGATTAGTCAGATACAATGCATAACCCACCATCGAGAGGACCAAAAACCTCACCATTAAGTCAGGATAAAACCATGCACCTAAGGAACCCTCTCGCTCTTTGGTGGCAGCCTGTTGGTAGGTCTGTTTGGCAAAATTCTTTTTGAATATATGTTGTGAGGTGTAGGCTTTGATGTCTCTAATACCTGTCAATGTATCACTGGTTGTACTACTAATGACTGCTAATTCTTCAAGAACTTGATTACTAAGGGGTGCAATCTTAATGCCATATTGAAATGTCATGATCATGAAAACAACGAATATCACAAACATCACTACGGTAAGATATGGATTCACAGTGTATAGTATCCATCCAGCTACTGCCCAAATTGCAGCTGTTGCTAATAGCATCCGAACTCCAGGAGAAAGTCCCATGTTGACAGAGCGAGTATCGTTCGTAGCCCTCGCCATAATATCACCAGTATCTTTTGCGTTATGATAAGTGAGACTGCGGGATTGCAAGCTTTCAAAGAGATCATAGGTCATATCAGTAGTTATTCTATGGGCCAAAACCTCATTTAAGAATGAAGACGCGAAGAACAATACTACCTGAATTGATGCAAGAAGTATCAATATTTGATAAGATTGCCAAATATCATCCCATCCTCCACCATCAACTAATATCCCAACAATATCTGCAGAGATGAATATTGGAATCATGTATAAAATAGGCTCAATAATGCTAGTAAAGAAAACAAATAACGATCCCCATGGATGTTTTCTTACGTATTGCATGACCCATTTTATTGACTCCATGAAAGACATGATTCTTCGATTCACTTCCTATGACGATCTGTTATAAATTCAGCCAAAGTGAACATTCAACATCGTTTAGATATTGACATTAGTAAGATTCGATATGATTTATTATCTAGTATAGGTTACTAATCGGTAATGTGAATGATAACCCATATTAATCATTATTTGGCGCACATTGAATCAGTTAATATGGTGCTTGACTATATAATTCAATTAATTATAGAGTTATTTCCTTTTTTTCTTTTCTAATTTAAATATTTGAATATCTTTATTTTTAGTGATGTGAACTTTGTTTCTTATGTAAGTATTTTGTAAATACAATTGCTTACAAGATGTTTAATTTGACAATCAATTAATTCACAAAATTGTAACTACATAATTTTGGGTAATTTCGATTACACAGAATATCTTACTACCCGCAAGATATATAAGTGAAAATACCGTATTTATTAATAGGTAACAGATAATATTGATTTAAAAAATCAGTCACAGAGTATGTTGCGTTAAAGCGGCAGAAAAAGATTGATTTTATATTATTTATTGTATCAGAAATGGTATGATAGGATAATTAACAGATCAGTAGCTTGAGAAGTATCTGAAAAATACAATGTCATGGATTATGTTCTAGCCCAGGACGATCTCGAGTATAAGGCCGCAATAAAGGATTGATGGAGAAAGACCATTGTCTGATAATGCCTGACGTTTGTGAAAATTCGACACCTAAAGATCATAGAATCAAGGTGCGAAGTTAGTAAACTGGAATGAGAAATCATTAAGGTGGGAAAACGTAGAAAACAGGATATAATTGGGTCCGTCTGTTACCTCCTTTTATTTATTGTAAATGGCGAATAGAGGCATCTTTTGTCACATTTAACTCTAAAATGTTAATAACTACTAAAAGTAATAATTTTACAAATCGTTTGGGAAAATGAGTTTACTTATTGAGAATGGATATATCTTAACCATGAATAATTCTAATGAAGTTATTCCACGTGGTTCAATTTACATAGAAAATGATAAAATTGTTGAGATGGGTCCTGAGTATGAATTACATGATAAATATAAAAATACAAATGAAATTATCGATGCGAAGGGGAGAGTGGTTATGCCAGGATTTACCTGTGCTCACATGCATTATTACAGTGCTTTTGCAACTGGAATGCCATTACCTCCATTTCCCAAAGGATTTGTTAGTGTACTCAAAAATTTATGGTGGAAAATAGACCAAGCATTGGATAAGGAAGCGGTCTATTATAGTGCATTACTTGGGAATATTCAAGCAATAAAAAGTGGAACAACATATGTAATTGACCATCATGCAAGTCCCTCTTATATCGATGGTAGTTTGGATTTATTGGAGAAGGCTGCGAGAGAACTCGGGGTGAGATCTAATTTATGCTATGAAGTTACCAATCGAAATGGGAAGGAAGAAGCCCAAAAGGGCTTAGATGAAAATGAAAGGTTCTTGAAAAAGCATTATGGAAAAAATGATGATTTCATTTCAGGATTGGTAGGTCTCCATGCTTCATTTACTCTTGATGATGCACATCTGGAACGTACTGCAGAATTAGAAAAAGAATTCGATACAGGGGTACATATACACGTTGCAGAAGATAAATCAGATATGGACCATGCCAAAGAGAACTTCAATTCGACAATTATTGAACGGTTGGAAAAATTTAATATTCTCAATGAAAAATCTCTAATTGCTCATTGTATTCATACTGGTGAACTCGATCTTCCTCTAATGAAAAAATATAATGTAAATGTATCACATCAACCTCGTTCAAATATGAATAATGCAGTTGGGACTTTAGATATTTTCAAAGTTTTGGAAGAGGACATTGATTTAGGAATGGGGACTGATGGTATGTCTGCAGATATGAAAGCCGAACTAATGGTAGCTCCTCTTATTCATAAAAGAAATGCACATGATAACACTGTAGGGACAGTGGAAGTATATGATGCTTTGATGAAAGGAAATCCCAGAATTATTGAGAAAATTCATGGAATACAAACAGGTCGATTGGAAGCAGGTCTAAAAGCAGATGTAATTATATCTAATTATTACCCTAAAGCACCTATTTTCTCCGGAAATGTACTGGGACATGTTATGTTTGGAGTGATTAATGAACCGGTTGCTACAACAATTACAGATGGTAAACCAAGAATGATTGAAGGAAATATACTTGGAATTGATGAGTACGAAATTTCAAAGAAATGTCAAAAGATAGCTCCTAAAATCTGGGAAAGAGTAGCTANNATTAGNNTGGATTANANTNGAGAAGGNTGCGAGAGAACTCGGGNTGAGATCTAATTTATGCTATNAANNTANCAATANGACAATGGGANNNAANNANNCNAAAAGGGCTTANATGAANNTGAATAGGTNNTTGAANNAGCATTATGGAATCTACTGAATTAAGACCATCATTGGAATCTGATGAATATAACTCTAAACTTTCCGTGATTGAAATGACACCGGTTTTGATTCCTTACATACTTGGCTTCTTTATATTTAGAGGTTTTTTTTCTAATTTCCCACTTTATCTTCAGATTAAATATGGGCTTTCTGAAATCGAAGTGGTTAATCAATGGGCAATAATGAGTGGGATTGCATTGCTTTTTGGAGCATTAACAAGAGTTCCGGCAGGGATCCTATCAGATAGAATCGGTAGGAAAAAGGCTTTCATGATAGCCTACTTAGTGTATGCTATTTCTCTCATCTTAATTATTCAATTTAACGCAAATCTTATTTTTGTCATTGCACTCAGCACAATCAGATTTGGTCTTAATTTAATTGCCATGAGCGGGAGAGGGGTGGTATCAGCTTCATTTAGAGATAATGGTCTGAAAAATGGGCTACTCAGTTCAATGGCAGGATTAGGAGCTTTTCTTGGTCCATCGTCGCTTGCATGGATTCTTGACAATTACCCACCCGATTATATAATTTATGCGTCACTTGGAATAATACTATTTGATCTCCTATTATTTACAGTACTTCTTGGGATTGTTCCTTCTATTTTTTCCAAAATTGCACCTGATCAAAAAATGGATCTAAATTTATCTCCAATAGGTACTTCTGAAACTGTTAGAGATTACAGTTGTTTAAGAGATCACGGGGTTCAAGAAGCAATATTTCTCTTTTTTACAACAGGAATAATTTTCGGTCTGGTTTCTTCAGTCTATACAATTTATGGATTCAATGTGTTAGGTATGAATTTAACGTATCTCGGTTTAGTGACAGGTGCTGGTTCCTTAGTGCAAGTAGTTTGGGCACCAATTGTAGGAAAACTGTACCAATATGTCCAAGATGAGATTATGAGATTATTTGGCTGGGTTCTAATTTTGGTCAGTACATTTATCCTAATATTATCTTCCTTTAGTGAGACATACTTTATCTTGGGTTATTTTTTGTTGAGTATGGGTAATGCATCATTTATTACAATGGAAATTACGAGATTAAATAAAACTATTAAGGTAGATCAATTCTCATTGGTTTTTGGAATTACAAGTTCATTATTAATTTTAGGAACATCGATTGCTGGATTTATTTCCCCACTATTTTACGGATACAGTAGAGAAGGTACATTTATTGCTTCTTTTGTTATTGCAGTTATTTCAATCTTGATTGTAATAAATTCAACTATAAGAATTAGAAGAACTCGATCTTATTCTTCCAATCCTTAATTTGAACCTAATTAATGACCGAAGACTTCTTGAAATAACGCACAAATTCAGTAAATTCCTGAGGATTATCAAGGGTGATTACAAAAATCTTGTTATCCTTGGTTTCAATTCTTACGCCTGTTTTCTTGTAAGCAATGTATCCAATCGCACCATCTGACCCTATCCTTTTCCCAATTCCCATGAAATCTCTGAAGGGACGCACACTAACAGGACGGATTGTATCCACATCTTTCATTAGTATGATATCTTTAAAAGGGCCCAATCTGACCAATATTTGATCCTTATTTGCAAGTAAAGAAATTGTATCAAGCATAAATAAAATTAAAATAACCAAGGTCCCCACGGCAATTAGTATTATTGACTCAACATATTCTTCTTGAATAAGTGAGTATATTGCTGTCCCTATAATGAAAGTTGATATAGGGAATGCGAGGTATGAAGCCAATTTCAATTTATCAATCATTATGAAGGTACTATCTGGATCAAAGCTTTTGGTAGAAATTCCTGCTAAACCATCGGGTCTTTTAGGTGGGGTTATTTTATTAAAATATGGAAATATAACTAGGATAATTAGAATCACACTTCCGCCTAGAACTACTCCCGTATACAAAAATTCATATTGTTCTATATCTCCTAAAAATATTAATAAAATCGCAGTTGAGCCTAAAATCAAAATCAAATAAATTAGTAAACTCGTCCATCGGATCTTGGTTCTTCTTGCAATAGTTTTTTGATAAATTTCAAATTCATTGTTTTTCATGTAAATCACTTTCAATTATTGACTAATGTAGCAATTATTTCTTGTAAAGCAATTCCATTTCGAAGTTTAATATCAAGATTGGTTCGAATTGCTTGAATAAGTTCAGGATAGCCCTCTTTTTGTACTGCACTCATATTATTATAGAATACCTTAATTAGATCATTTGCGTCTATTAAGAGCAAACAAATGCGATCTTCAAGTTGAGGTATAATTCCTACAAGCAGACCTCGGGTCTCATCCTGCCATTCAACAAGGGTACCTATAGATCGTGCTAATTCTAGAAGCCGGACCATCACTTTATGGTTTTGAGCTTTAACTGCATTATTTACTGCTTGCCTAGAAACATTATGAATGTCTGCAATTTCAATTTGGGATTTTCCTTTTCTCATCAGATTCCAATATATGAAGTGCATTGACTTTTTACTTTGGGGAATTGGTATCAACCTTTGTCAACTAATATATATTTACATATGTTTACATAAATATTTAAATGTGTTGATAATTCTGTATACAAACTGCTTGCCATTCTGAAGTCCTCTGTTCCTAGTTCATCTATCAATATTTAATGATGATGGTGGCCAAGAAACTTTTATTGCATCCTTTAGTTTTGCAATTATTTCATTTTTGATTGTAATAAAATCTACTTTGAAAACACGAAGAGATCGTTCAATAGTTTAAGTAATCTATAGTGATAAAATAGGATCTAATTGTCATGATTGATGATAGAATCATTGAAAATAATAAAAAATTCCTAGCCGAATTATAATTCTGCAAATGGGAAATATAAGACAATATTCCAAACAGGATAGATCCAATTAAATAATTGATTTGTTGATCTTTTATTCGACAATTATGAGAACAATACACGTTTTTCCGATCCAAAAATAAACTTACTTTTACTGTTGCGGATCTTATTAAGCAATGTTTGCACATACCTCTTATTTTGGTATTCACAGGAATTTTCAGTATATCTTTCAGATAAATGATTATTAAAGTTATGTGAATTATTTCGATATTTTGATAATATCAACTATCGAAGAGAGTAGAACTAAAGTAATTGAAATGATTTATACTCAGAGATAACGATGAAACCCAAAATTAGTATGATTACATTAGGAGTTCAGAATATGGAAAGGTCAATTAAATTTTATCAGGAAGGATTAGGATTCCCAAAAACAAAATCATCACCAGAGGTAGGGGTTTTTTCATTGAATGGAACTTGGTTGGGTCTGTATTCAAGTAAGGCTCTTGCAGAAGATGCCACTGTTTCTTCCAAGGGTAGTGGATTTAATAATTTTACATTATCTCACAATGTTGCATCTGATACTGAAGTAAACCAAACTTTTGCTCAAGCAATATCTGCTGGTGCAGTCCAAGTAAAATCGCCACAAAAAGTGTTTTGGGGTGGATATTCAGGTTATTTTAAAGACCCAGATGGCCACTTATGGGAAGTTGCTCACAATCCATTTACGTGGATTGGACCTAAGGATGAAGTATCAGAATAGAAAACAATGATTACGCTAATTTTGATGATGTCACACTTCAGAAAATAGTGTTCCAGATAAATACTTCAATCCGGTATCAACAGCGACTGTTACTACTTTTTTCCCTGGACCTAATTCTTTGGCTAATTCGATTGCTGCTACTACATTTAATCCACTTGAAATTCCAATGAAGATACCTTCTTGTTTTGCTAATAATCTCGCCATTTTTCTCCCATCTTCTTCTTTTACAGTTCTTACTTCATCATATAAATTTTTGTCAAGTAAAGGAGGTGTAAACCCAATTGCGGTTCCTTCTACATTGTGAGGACCACTGTTACCTGATGAGAGAAATGGGGATTCTGCAGGTTCAAGTACAACAATTCTTGTTTTCATATTTGCTTTTTTCAATGATTTCGATACACCCATTATCATCCCAGCCGTACCTACCATTCCACAGAAAATATCTATATCTCCCAATTGTTTAATTAATTCATCACCGATTCCTTCGTAACCAATAATCGAATCATTGTTGTTTAATTGATCAGTAAAATATGTTGATGGATCTTCAGAAAGTTCTGAAGCTTTCTTAATCATTCTTTTTATTAAATCAGGAGTAATTTTACCATTGATACTTTTCTCTAACGTTAAATTCGCTCCAAATGCTCTCATTGTATCTAGTTTCTCTTTTGCAACGGCATCATTAGAGACGACACTAAACGGATATCCTTTACCTGCACAAATAAAAGCAAGGGATGAACCTGTACTTCCTCCCGTAAATTCCACTACTGTCATTCCTGATTTTAATTCTCCACGTTTTTCAGCTTCTTCAATCATTGCCCAGGCCATTCTATCTTTATAAGATCCAGTCGGATTGAATGATTCCATTTTAAGAAATACGTCCGCTGCATTTTCAGGTACAACAGAATTTAGTTTCACAATTGGTGTGTTACCTATTGTTTGATATATCGTTTCATATAGATCTGATCCCATCAAATTGACTAATTTAACAAGAATAAAAAGCTTTTCTTCCCAGAAATAATAGAAAAGGAATTGATGTATAACGACATTAGAAAAATTTCAAGCTATATCGAATCGCTCTAGCCTATCGTAAATGGGACAACTCGTCAAGATCTTTTTTTGTATCTACATCCTCTAAAATGCCTTGATTATTAACATTTACATATTTAATTTCTGATTCACTAGCTCTAATAAGTCCTCTCAAACCATGATTGTCTTCTTCTATCTTATTTAATTCTTGAAACATACTTTTCGGAATTATTATAGGGTGACCTCGTTTATTGTTAAACTTTGGAATAATAATTTTGTTTGGTGAGGCTTTATGACATAACAAGAGTCTATCTAAGTCTTGCGATGTAATAAAAGGAATATCGCCTGGATGTACTAAAATACCAGTATATTCATTTATATTATTTTTTAATTCATCCAAACCAGTTTGAATTGAAGAACTCATACCAAGGTTGAACGATGGATTGTGAATTTGCTTCACTTTATATTTTTTCAAAATCGGTTCAAGTTCCTTGGTATAGTGTCCAGTTATGACAATGACCTCTTTTCGCAATTCTTGATTATTAATGAAGGATTTTAAAGTACGCTCTAGCAAAGATTGATCACCAAGCTTAGTCAAAAATTTATTTTCTCCGAATCGTAAACTGGCCCCTGCAGCAAGGATTAGAGATGCTAATTTTACATTCATTTACGATGTTAATTACTCCTAACTCCAGTTTCAGATTTTGTTTTAATTTCTGCTTTGTATATTTCAAACGAATCCGCCAAATTTTGGATATCTGTTAATACTTCATTCAAATCCAGTGTTTTAAACTCATAATTTTCAACAAGTATTTGTCCATTTGCGACGACATGTTTGATTTCATTTCCCGCGGATGCCCAGATTAAATTCTCAACCACGGTTTCTAATCGTGTTGGAGTTACATTGGGTTTGGACAGATCAAATAACAGAAAATCACTATCTTTACCAACTTCAAGAGTTCCTGCATTTAATCTAAGGATTTTTGCAGGGTGAGATGTGATTCTTGAGAGAGATTCTTCAGCATTAAGCACTTTTGCATCTTGGTGGAATGCCTTTTGATATTGAGAAGCTAGTCGAGCTGCAGATAACATATTTTGATTATCTGCCGATCCCGACCCATCTGTGGAAAAACAGATTGGAATATTTCGTTTTATCATTTCTAATACTGGAGGCATACCAGAACCAAGAATTGTATTTGCTAACGGATTGTGTACAACCATTGCACCGGAATTTTGGATCAAATCAAGATCGTGATCGGTATTATTTACTTGATGGGCCAACATGGTTCTGTCGTCCAAAAATTGAATTGAGTCAGCATATTCAATAGGCGTCATTCCATATTCTTCAGTGAACCATTTCGTCGTAGCTGGTTCTTCTGATGAGTGTATATGTAGCAGTTTATTATGATCATTAGCCCATTTCTTCAATGCTTTAAGCAATTCAGGTCCATTGGAGAATAATTGATCAGGTCCAGGAATGATCGTTGTTCTATCAAGATGCCCATGTTTGGTTTCAAGTAGATTCATTCTCTCAATAGCTTCTTCTGGAGTATCAAGAATACGGGAATCATAATGTCGATCTTGGGATCCAACGGCAATGAAAATTCTAGTTCCAGCATTTTCATTTGCCGCGACAAGTTCATCAACATGGTATTTATTAAAATTACAATGGTGGGTCAAGGCAGATGTGATACCAAATGATATATCATCTAATCTAGCCTTGATATATGCTATATAATATGGTGATTTACCGAATTCATGAGTTAGTGAATCTTGATTCTCATGAAGAAATCCAGTAAAAATGTTAATTGCTTCATCCAACCAATCTGTGAGAGGTAAATCTCTTGCTAATCCAATAAGAACTGATTCATGATCATGCCCATGACCTTTAACAAACCCTGGTAATATTACACCGTTCTGCATTTCAAGATCCATAAATCTGACAACATCTCTTGGGTTTCCTAGAACTTTTAGATTAGATCCGTAATCTTCAATTATGCGTTTACCTATCTCGTCAGAATACTGACCGATTTCTTTAATTGATTTACCTGCCAAAATATAGCCATCCTCAATGCGGTCCAATTTTCCATCTGTCTTGGTCATTGGAAGTAAAAATCTTGCTCTTACAAACAGAACCTCTTCACTCACGATTTTGATTTTTCGAGTGTATTCAAAAAATTTAAGCTCTAAAAATAGCCCATCCCAATAAAAATCTCAGATATTTGCTCTAATTTATTATATAAGAAGTTGATACACAATCATTTCGATGTTCATCTAAAATTGTGTTTATAAATCTAAATTCGAAATGATATATACCTCGTTAACCGTTGATAGCTGAGACAATAAGGATATATGTGAGATACAAATGAAGGTAAATGTGACCTTAATGGCATTAATAAAAAGGCCAGCGGATTTATCAAGAATATTTTCTTGGGATGTTGAAGAGAATACTAAGATCAAAATAGTACTCGCTGATTTAGGTTATAACTCTCAAGAAATTCGATTGTTTCAACTATATGTAACGAATTCTAATGGCGAAGCCGAAAGAATAACCAAAAATTATATTCTTCAAGAAAATGATGAAATTTTTGTAACAATTCCGGTAGGCGGCGGTTAATCGGTCTATAAATCAATTTAATAATTAACTGGGCTTAATCACTTATTTGAAATTAATAAATCTATCCAATAATGACTTATACAGTTAATTGATTTGAATATTTGTGACTTTTATTAAGGACAACCATTACCATTTATATTTTCCCGAAATAATATATTAGTGAAAATAGGATTGTTTATTTCTTAATTTTCGAGGAATTGGAAAATGCAAGTCAAAGATGCGATGGTGCATTGGGATAACCTTGTGATAGCTTCACCATCTGATACAGTTAACAATGCAATGGAGAAAATGGTTAAACACAATGTTGGATCAGTGATCGTAACCCAAGTAAAGAATAAGGCAATTGGAATTTTAACGACCCAAGATATTATGGTAGAAATTTTAAAGTCAGGATCTGTTGGATTAGAAACAACACTAAACAAAATAATTTCTACAAATCTCATCACTATAGATGAATCTGAATTATTAAATCAAGCTATTCAAAAAATGGAAGAATCACGGACTCATCACCTCATTGTAACAGTAGACAGAGGGAAGGTAATTGGAATTCTATCAAGTTATGATATTGTTCGTGAACGATCTCTTGAAATCAAAGCACATCCTCGGTCTAATACAAAATAAGTATTCATGAAATCTTGACCATAGGGTTTGTTTAATAAATAGCTGGATAAATTGTCAAAATAACCAAAATTATGAATTAGAATTAGATCAAGTAAACAATTTAACTGCAAAAATAATTTCCCGAATCTAGGCCAAAACTTTCTTGTCATTAGAATTCTAGATCTAAGTGTTGAATAAATATTGTCTAGTTTGACTGATCGATGGTATATTCATCTAAAATTGAATTTATAAAGTCCATTAAGATTGATAATGGGAATATGGAATTTATATCCTATCAATTTATTTGTAAATCGAGGATAATTGTTGTTTTAATCGGAGATATGAAATGAATCAAATTACCCATGTATATCCTGAGACTGTCTCAGATGTTATCAAATATTTAGAGAATCCACATGCAAAATTATTGGCAGGAGGGACCGCAATGACCCTTTTGGCTAATAAAGAGGTCAACACATTTGTAGATTTACAAAAGACCAATTTATCATATATCAAGGAAGAAGATGATCGGTTCCTCATAGGTGGAACCACATCAGCATACGATATATTCCGAAATGAGAATCTCCCTAAGTCATTTAGAACTGCCGCAGATAAAATCGCCGATTTATCGTTATTGCATGCAATCACATTAGGTGGTAATTTTGCTATATTGTACAAATGGGTAGACCTTCCACCTATTTTGTGGGCACTGAATTCATCCATCACAATTAGAGGAAAAGAAGAGAGAACTATGAATCTGGACGAATTCTTTCCATATTCACGAGAAAAAAGCATTGCGAATAGAAATGAATTGATAACCGAAATCCAATTGCCTAAACCTCCAACGAATTCATATTCTGAGTATCAAACTCTTACTTTGATCGAAAACGAAAAAGGTCAACTTAATTTAGCTAGTTATTTTGAATGGAATGAAAACAAGGAGATAACAATTGCTAGATTAGTGGCGAGTGCAGCGTTCAAAGGACCTAAAAGGCTTGAGTGTGAACAATTCATTATTGGTAAAAGAATTGACGATGAATTAATTAATAAATGCAAAGAGACAATAAATGCTGAAGATCTTGTGAAATTTTACAAAAGCTCGAAGGAATATAGAGCAGAAATACTCAGAGTGTACATCAAACGCACGATGAACAATTGTTTGAGTAAAATGTAGAGGTGAAAAATATGAAATTTGAAATTAATATTAATGGAGAAATGAAATTAATAGAAGCGAATGCACGTGACATTTTACTTGATGTTCTGAGAAGTGAAGGTTATTTTGGAGTAAAAAGAGGATGTTCTGAGGGAAGCTGTGGATCTTGTATAATATTGCTTGATGGCCTCCCGAGAAAGTGTTGTATTATGTTCGTTGGACAAGCACATGAAAAATCAATTACTACAATCGAGGGTCTGGGTGATAGAGAAAATCCCCATCCTATTCAAGATGCATTTGTTAATAATGGAGCAGCACAATGTGGATACTGTATCCCAGGAATGATACTATCAGCATCTTCTTTACTGGAAAATAACAAAGCACCAACTGTGAATGAAATCAAAGAATCACTCGCAGGAAATTTATGCAGATGTACGGGTTATGTTAAACAAATTGAAGCTGTACAGAATGCTGCTGCAGTGATGAGAGGTGAAAATTAATGTCAAATGGAGATAACCAAAGTAAAAAGTATCAAGGTAAGATAGTAAAAACGAGTGTAAGAAAGATTGATGGCCTAGCTACAACTCAAGGGAGACCATTGTTCGTTGCAGATGTTGATAAGGATTTTCTACATGTAAAATTTAAATGGTCACCACATGCCCATGCCAAAATATTGAGTATTGATACTTCTGCTGCTGAAGCACTGGAAGGGGTAAAATGTATATTAACACATGAGAACACTCCCAAGAATCTACACACAACTGCAGGACAAGGATTTCCAGAACCATCACCATATGATACATATGTATTCAATGATAAGATGCGATATGTTGGTGATCGGGTAGCTGCTGTTGCTGCAGAAACAAGAGAGATCGCATTGAAAGCTGTTGATCTCATTAAAGTCGAATATGAGGTATTAGAGGCAATCTTTGATCCAGAAGATGCACTACGCCCAGATGCTCCGATTATTCATGATCAAGATGGTATTCATGCTCCAATTCCTGTGTACTATGAGCCAAAGAAAAATCATGTATCACACACTGATTTCGCATTTGGAGATATTGAAAAAGAATTAGAAGCTGCGGATCACGTATTTGATGAACACTTCTCAACTCATTATGCTCAGCATACACCAATTGAACCTCACGTATGCGCTTCTTGGTATGATGAGGAAGATCCTCATGAAATTGGTAGAATTACAGTGAGAACTTCAACTCAAGTTCCATTCCATGCGAGACGAATTACTGCCCAAGCCTTGGGGATACCTGAGAAAAAATTGAGAATGATAAAACCGAATGTAGGAGGCGGATTCGGTACCAAGCAAGAAGTATTACTCGAGATGGTCTGTGTATTAGTCACAATGAGAACGAAGAGACCAGCATTAATTGAATTCACGCGATCAGAAGAATTTGTTTCAGGACGAACCCGACATGCTTACAAAGTGTGGGTTCGTGCTGGTGTGAAAAATAATGGTGATATAACAGCCATGGAACTCAAAGTTTTATCAAACACAGGAGCATACGGGACACACGGATTAACTGTGATGAGTAATGCTGGATCTAAGACCCTCCCATTGTATCGAATGAATGCAGTTGGATTCATCGGAGACACTGCATATACCAATATGCCAGTAGGTGGCGCTTACAGAGGCTATGGAGCGACTCAAGCATGCTATGGAATGGAAGTTGTCATAGATATGATGGCTGAAGCAATTAACATGGACCCTGCAAAATTTAGATTACAAAACCACATTCAATCCGGAGAAACTTCACCTGTGTTTAAAGCACTAGGAGAAGGTACGGAAGGGGTAGAGCAAGTTATTGAAAGTTGTGAATTAACAGCGTGTATCAAACAAGGTAAAGCTGCAATAGATTGGGATAATAAAGTTGGTAAACCAGGGGATAGTGTTGTTAAAAGAGGATTGGGAATGGCTACACTTATGCAGGGATCAGCTATACCAAAAGTTGATATGGCTTCCGCATACGCTAAGATGAATGATGATGGTAGTTTCAATTTACACTTTGGTGCAACTGACCTCGGTACCGGAGCTGACACCGTTTTAGCACAAATTTTTGCTGAGGAATTAGAATTACCATATGACGATGTTCTTGTTTATGCTTCTGATACAGATATGACACCATTTGATGTAGGTGCGTATGCTTCCTCAACAACGTACTTATCTGGAATGGCAGTCAAAAAAGTTGCTGCTCATATAAAGCAACAAATTCTTGGAGTAGCAGCCAAAATGATGGATGCACAAATCGGCGAATGCCATATTTCTAATAAAACTGTGCAAGGACCAGATGGTGAATCTGTGACATACGCTGAGGTATGCAAATTTGCATTATATGCGGAAGATCAATTCCAAATCCAGGCAGGAGATTCTCATGTATCTGATGTATCTCCACCCCCATTTTCTGCACATTTTGTTGAGATTGAGATTGACACCGAGACTGGGAAATTGAAATTGTTAAAATACGTCGCAGCTGTAGATTGTGGTACCCCTATTAATCCGAAACTTGCAGAAGGGCAAGTTGAAGGTGCAGTTATGAATGGAATCAGCTATGCCTTAACGGAAGAATTCATCTTTAACAAAAAAGGAAAAGTCCTAAATGACACCTTCGATGATTACAGGATCTGGTCAACCCAGGACATGCCCGAAATGGTTACCATTCTGGTTGAGTCCTACGAAGAATCTGGACCGTTTGGGGCCAAAAGTATTGCAGAAATTGGAATTAATGGAGCTCTTCCTGCTTTAGCGAATGCAATTTACGATGCCGTGGGTGTCAGACTTCATCATGCACCTTTCACGGCAGAAAAGATATTGAACGCAATCAAAGCAAGAGCAAGGCAAGAAACTGTTCAGAAAGTAACTGTATAAATGTAGGTCTTCCTTAGATATTGAATCTGGGAAAAACTATGATCAATATCAAATATCTTAAGATTCAATATACGGTATACATTTCTCATTAACTTAATTAATACCAACAACAATAGTATATTAAAATGTCTAGTCCAACTGCTAATCAATATCAATGTTTAAAATGCTCAAGCATTAGAGTTGCTGATATCAATGCAGAATACCATTTAGAAAACATCTCTCAAAGTTCAAATGGATTAGTTATTTACTCTGATATTCACCGCTGTGAAAATGGGATACTAGGTATTAATAATATTCATGTAGATTATGACTACCGTATCCGATCATCAGAGCAGATCGTCCTCCCATCAAAAAGAATGGCTGTGTCATCCACATTACTCAATATTCCTACTCCTAAAATTAATTCTGGTGGTATGAAAAATGTGATAATTCGAGAATTTCAACCTAATAAGGATTTCAGATTAATTATAGCTGATCAAGGTTTGAAAATAGTTATCAACGTTGGAGACGTGAATGACAACGAAGAAAAACCGATTTCAACATTATACTCAGACCATGGAACAATCTGCTTAGCTCTTTATCCGTCCGGACTCCCCTATACTAATTTCATTGAACAATGGATGGTTACTTTCATTAATTTGCTTGAAACACTACCTCCAACTAGGATCGGATTATTCATTGAAACATTAAGGTATATTCATGATATGCATAAAATTGGACCTGCTTTATTTCATATTGAGATTTTAAAAATGATATTAAGTTCACATGAAATCCATTTTGAACCAGTGAAAATCCCAATTGAATTTGATTCGTTGTTAACCGAGGGGAGAGATTTTTACGGATCTGAAGCAGTTACTCTGATGGTGAAAATATTGAGTTACTTAGAATTAAACCCTCATGTTCCCTTATTATATTACACGAAAACTCATCACGAGGACATTGGTTATCTAATATATTTGTTTTTGACCCTTGAACAAGAGAATCTTATAAAAATCATTAAACCGACGTTTTAGAGTTCTCCTCATAAAACCATAGAATCATCTGAGTTATCAAAGATTATACTTCATAATTCATTATGTGAATGATTGAAAAACTCAAGGAAATTATTGAAGAGTGCAAAATTTTTAACCGAAAGATAATTAAATGCCGATTACTTGTATCTGAACCTTGTAAATGATTGTCAAAATCTTTTCAATGAAAATTTCATCGAGTGTTTATGATTTATTAATTTAAATAAAAATCAAAATACATCGACGGATCGAAGATTGATATGCAATATATAGTGAATTAACGCTTTAGAACCAATATAAGGTATAAATCTCCCATGAATTTTATTAATAGTTACAACAATAGTATAGTAAATGAATATTCATATTCAATCAAAGTTTGTTAATTCAAAAATGCGTTGGCTCACGGGTATATCCTTCATTGGATTACTCTCATTAATATTTGCGACACGTGTTAAAGCTGATGACCATCTAGAGGATGAAGGTGGGACGTTTCGAGGCGAAATAATACTTTGGGTAGAAGCCCTAATATTAATTGGTCTTGTCACTGCCCTTTTTTACAATCTATATATCATCCGAATTTTTGGTAAGTCAATAATAAGTGCACCATTTTATTATATTTTAGCAGGAACAATTAGTTTGGGATTTACCAGAGTAATGTATATTTTATATGAGGTTAGAATTTTGGAAATGCATGATGACACTCTTGAATTCTGGTGGCATTTAATATTTTACATTGGTATGACCTTTTTCCTTATCGCAATTAATTATGTTGATAAGCAAAAAACGGAAGAAGACTATCAAGGGTTAACTTCAATTGATAAATTTATTTTTGCTGGATTTGGGATGTTAATTTTTGCAATTTTACTTACTCCAGAACTTCTTAATGATTGGTTTCTGTCTTGGTTTGATGGTAGCATTATAGATACTCTAGGATTACAACATTTTATTGCGTTTTTATTTGCTGGACTATTAGTTATACGACTTTTAAGAGTCAAACAAACTTCAACTGAAAACGAGCTAGGACAATTTATATCAAAGTTAGTCCCTACTTTTCTCATATTTTTAACTTTAATGAGTTTAAATCATTTCTGGGAACTATTAACCGAGAGTTTAGAACTGATTGTGTTAGAAGAAAGCGTTATTGAGACTGCTGAGCAATTCTTTTGGTTACCCGGCTTCTTCATCCTAGCATATGGATTGAGAAATTTGAACAACTTTATTCAGGAAACACACCTACTTAAGATCGAAAGCACGATAGTAGACACACCAACTACCAATCCTTTCGTAGAGATCACCCTTGAAACTTTAAATTATCATATTGGAAGTTTAGCCATACAAATAGCTGATTTAAGCAGTAAGGATCTTGGTATTGATTTAAACGATTTAGATCATAGTAAGATGACCGAATTCACCCTAGCCATCTCAAATCATGTATCACCACTAATTGGTGAATTGCCAGGTAAATACTTAGGTAAAAAATTAATGAATCAATCAATCAAATTACATTGGAAAGTCAAAGAGGCAATTACGATTTAATAACTAAATACTAATTCAATGGCCTAGTGAAAAACGAATAACGATAGAACTTCTTATTTTTAGTGATGATGGTTCAACATTATTGTTTAATTGGGAAAATATCATTCTTATCAAGACTTCTCACTCTGAAGAAAGAATGCAAAAACGCAATATTACAATGAAGATTGTCATAGAATTATTCAATAATCCAAAGTTAGTTTACAAACGAAAATCATTTCCTAAAATTAGATATTTAATCATCGGTGATGGTTTCGGTAATATCTATGAAATTGTCTTAGAACACAAAGAAAGGAACATTTTTTATTTTCTAACCATATTTGAAGCAAGTGAAAGTCATAAAAGGTTATATAGGAGGAAAATCAAATAATAATTGTGAGTTATCCATATACTTCTGATGATATTGATCATATTGAAGAAGAATTCAAACAAATCGATTTAGAAAATGAAGAAGTGGAAATTATTGAAGGATCGCTACAAATACAAATAACCGAAAGCGACAATGACCTTGATATAGACCTCGGAAGTGTCAAAGTTATTAAAAAACCTACTAAAGTAAAATTCATGGAAAATCATTGAAAAAAATAAAAAAGAACAGGTTTTTGTTTTGCTCAAGACATGTCTGAGATGGTAACCATTCTTGTTGAATCATATGAAGACCCCGGACCATTTGGTGCGAAGAGTATTGCTGAAATACGAATCAACGGAGCTTTGCCAGCATTAACCAATGCCATCTATGATGCCGTTGGGTTAGATTGAAGCATGCATCTTTTATTGCAAAGAAAATCCTCAATACTATCAAAGAAAAAGCAAAAGAAGAAACTGCTCAGAAATTAATTATTTATCGGATTTATTGATTTTCATAAAATTCCTTCATTTTCTAATTGTTCAATATACGAACTAATTTCCTCTAATTTAGTTAATCTAATAGCTAATAATCCACTTTAGAGTAAACTTGAACCAATATTAGAAACCAAATTCCGAGCTTCAATAATTTTTTCTCCTTCAAATCTGTAAGATATCACTCTAGTATAATTAATTTTCAAACCTGCGGGCCATACTAAATTTGGGATTAATGACGATTTGATATTGTCTAGGAATTGATCATCCACTTCAACAAAAACGATAAGGCTGTTTTCGTCAGGTACAATTTTAATGATTTTGAAATGGCGATCGACTTTCTCTAACTCCCTTTTTATTATAGTAGATTGATTTTCCACATTGTATTGAGTTTCATCAACGGTCAGATTTTGATGAAAATAATCACCAAACTTGTCTGGGTTATTCTTATTCCAAACAGTTTCAAAATAATCATAAAGGAACTTTTTTTTCAAATTTATTTATTGGCTATTCTTGCTCATGATTGTTTATTTTTTTACGAGTATAAAATTATAACTTGTATATATCAAATGCATGAACTCAAACTCAATTGATCATTCATTTGGAATATATGATGCTGTCTGGGTTCGACTGAAAAATGCTCCATTCACAACAGTTAGAATCCTTAAAATGAAATATTAATTAATTTTTGACAAATTAAATTTCTTTTGGAATTTTAATTGTAACAGAAACCCCAGTCTCCTTATTTAGTCTTGGAGAAATTAATTTAATTTCACCTTTTATCGATTTAATTGCATGGTCACAAAATGAGAGCCCCAACCCAACTCCATGTTTTCTTGTACTTTCATGCACCAAATATTGTGTATACTTATCGAATAAATTGCTTTGTTCATGTTCTGGAATTGGATCACATTCATTTTCAACGGTTATAGTTCTGGAATTTTCATCAGTTTCTAAAATAATATTAATTGTGGATTTTTCATTTGCAAATTTGATTGCATTGTCAAGTAGGTGATCCAGAATCCTCGAGAATAGATATTGATCAGATCTCACAGCAGAGATTCCATTAGTTTTTTGGAAATCAACTACAAGAGACTTTGCATTGATTTTTTCTTCATGGTTATTTATTCTTAATTGAATGATTTCATCAAGATTGAAATCTTCAAGATTTTGATAGTATGTCCCAGCTTCAAGTTTCTCGATCATTAAAAGTGTTGAAATTGAAAATTGTATTTCTTTTGCTGAGAGATCAATGAAATGAACATATTTCTTCATCTCCTCTGGGAGAGTTTTATCCATCAAAAGGAGGTTTGCAAAGTTAAGGTGCATTTGTAAATTCTTCTTCAATCCTGTTTTGAACATTTCTGGATTAAAAGAATTCAAATCTTTATGATCTGCAACTTCCTTAAGATAACTTTCGATGGCCAATTGATCTATTCTTTCATTTATTGGTATGGTAGACGCAATATTTGCATATTTTATTACATCTTTCTCAACGCGATCCAAAAGATATGATATCTTTAACTTATATTGAGCTAATTCCTTATCTTCTGCAATTTCATTTGCGTGTTGAAGAAATTCCTTGGTTTCTTTAATATTATAATCGGCTAATGCTAACTGAGATTGGATAATTAGAATTTCAATTAGTAAAGTATGAGATTCTTGCTCTTGAGCCATCTCATATAGTTTTTCAAGTAATGTCTTGATTTCAACTAAAACTTCTTTTTCACCAGAAACTTTGAGTTCCAAAAGGAGAAATTCACATAATTTTAGCATTGCGAAAATTGTAAGCTCATTGTCTATTAAATCTTCAGAAAGTACTTCTTCGAAGAGTTCTTGAGCTTCAACGATTTTATTTATCCGAGTATCTTTTTGAAGCATTACTGCTTGGGCTAATCTGGTACGAGTTTTTATGATCTTGTGATTCTCTTTCAAATTTATTTTTTGCAATTCATTAAAATATTTCTGGGCAGAATCCATGTCATTTGATTCCATAGTACTGACGATTAAATAGTATAAGGTTTCAGAAATAAATATATTATTTTTTATTTTTTTCCGGACCTTTAAACAATCTAATAGTGATCTTTTAGAAAGATCATGATTTCCCTTCTCAAGATGTATTAGTCCAATGTATTGAAGAGACGTTGCCCTAGATTCTTCATATCCTAGGCTTTCATAAACCTTCAACGATTTTTCAAAATTTTCTAAAGCTTCATTTAATTGCCCTTGAAGGAGATAGATTGTCCCAATATTATTTAGAGCGGGAGCAATAAGTTTTTCTTGACCTAGGTCAATTTTATATTCAAGACTCATTTCATAATATTTTAACGCATTTTTAAAATGACCTTTTTTCTTATGTGTTAATCCAAGATTGTTAAATAGATTAGCCTTGTCCATCTTGTTGTCAATTTTATCTAAAATGGGTATCGCTTGGTTGTATGTTGAAATTGCTTGGTCAAGGTTCCCTTTTTCCATTTGGATATCACCTAGATTAATATGGACCTTGGCAATGTTTTCTGTATTACCAAAATCAGTGAATATTTTTAAAACTGAAACATAATAATCTTCGGCATCGTCTAAGTTACCTCTTAATTTGCTGATTATACCTAAATTTCCATATACCTTTGCTAATTCTGACTTGTAGTTTATTTCCTTACAAATATTAAGACTTTGCTGTAAATAATTAATTGCTGTGTCGAATTCTGATTTCTTACCATGTACTACACCAATTCGATTTAGCGATTTTGATATATCATATTCGTTACCCAAATCATAACGAATTTCCAAGCTTTCTACATAAAGATCCATTGCTCTTGATAAATCTCCCTTTTTTTCAAAAACCTCTGCAATATGATGCAATGAATTTGCATATTCCGATTTGTCTTTAAGTTTTTTAAAAATTCCTTTGGCTGAATTATAATGATTTATGGCCTCATCAAAATGGGACTTCTTTTCACTATAACTCCCTTCTATTAGTTTTTGTTTGCCATTCCAATAATTGAACCTTGATGAGCCTTCTTTCTTTAAACTTTCTAGGAGTTTTTTTGAATTGTTTATCATTAGCGATGATTGTTTAAAATCGCCTAATGATAATAATATATCTGAGTTTAAGAGGTGTAAGTTAATAGTAAATTCTAAATCGTTGATATCATTTTGTGATGAAATTAGATTCTGAATAATGCTCAATGCTTTTTTTGTATTTCCAAGATAGTTTAATATTTTGGCAGTATGGAGGCTAGCTATTGGGTTTTCAGGAATTTTGTCGAGTTCTTCCAGCGCATTAGCTAATTTGCCCTGTTGCTCAAATTCACGAACTATCTCCAAACTCA
>MDVR01000044.1 GCA_001940725.1 Candidatus Heimdallarchaeota archaeon LC_2
CCAGGATCAGAGGTACCTTATTTTGGGCCTTCAAAAAGATTAGATTATGAATTTGAGATGGGAATCTATGTTGGTATTGGAAATAACTTAGGAGAACCAATTCCAATAGAAAAGGCTGAAGAGCATATTTTTGGAATGGTGATACTCAATGATTGGAGCGCAAGGGACATTCAAGGTTGGGAATATCGCCCACTAGGGCCATTTCTTGCAAAAAATTTTGCATCATCTATTTCTCCTTGGGTTGTACCGTTACAAGCTCTAAAACCATTTGAGATTGAATTACCACCACAAGACCCAGAAGTACTTGATTACTTAAAAGAAGAAAAACGGATATCCTATAACATCACTTTAGAAATAAATCTACTCACTGAAAAAATGGATTCGCCAGTTAACATTGCAAAATCTAATTTCGAATTTATTTATTGGACAATGTCACAAATGTTGGCTCATCATTCTATTACAGGTTGTAATATGCAAACTGGAGATCTACTCGGCACTGGAACAATAAGTGGACCAACAAAAGAGAGTAGAGCTTCTTTGCTTGAAAGCTCATGGGGTGGAAAAGAACCAATAACTTTACCAAATGGAGAAGTAAGAAAGTTTCTAGAGGATGGAGACGTTGTGATTATGAAAGCATTTGCACAATCTGATGGTTTTCGAATTGGATTTGGCGAAGTTAGAACTAAAATTTTACCAGCAACATAGCTAATTATTAATCAAATCATCAATATTCGGATTCGCTTAAATAGGATAATCGATAACCAAATGCATCAAGGGAGAGCAAATAAAACAAAGAAAGAACGATAACTTCTTCTTCCAATTCGGCACCTTTCGCCATTTCTGAGTCTAATATCTTTTGAATATCAACCATTGAAAATTGATCTTGTTCGCAAAATGTCTCTGCAATTCTTGCTAATTTTGCAGGGTCGAGACCCACAAGTTTCATCGCAGGTCCATAATTTGCAACCATTTTCAATGTTTTTTTATCTGGTATTAAAATTGCAGCTCTGTCTACCAATATACTCATAACAATTCCATCATTATATGTGATACGACGGTAGACATGATGATCAATATATCGTAGAATTTCAGGTACAATTTCAACATGTAAAGACGATGCCAGTTCTATAACATCGCATAATTTTTTGAGCCATCCTTCCATATATTCCAATAATTCAGGAGACTGATCTTCAAGTGTTGGACGTACTTCACAGGTAACTGATTCCAATTCTGACTTTGTCGAAATTATGGTTATCGACCTATTTTCCTCAGTTCCGGAATCCTCAATTTCAAGTAGGAACTTAATATTTTCACCCTTCAAATTTAATTCTAAGCTATCCCAAGAATCCCAATTAAATCGAGTTGTTAGATTTTTTGTTTTCAATCCCGGTAAAGGAATTGAAGGTCCCCCTGATGAAGAAGCTGGAGGCTTTTTCAATTTTAAAGCAGAATTTGTCCTTACATGAAAATTAGGGTCGATAAACAATTTAGCCCCATGTCGTTTTCCTTCAGAATCTGTATGAATATCTATGTATGAAGCCAATCCATTTATTGAAAGTTCCCTCCGCTTGAGGTGGACATCCGCATTAAGTGTTAATTTCCTTTGCTTTTTACATGTTCCACAAATATACCCAACCATCTTAATACGTTCAGACCGGCTTGACATGTTGAACCTAACCAATCTTCAATTTTCGACATAAAATAAGTTTGCTTCTATTAAATGAATAATATTCTCAATATTTAGATTAAACAGCAATTTATCTTCTCAAAAAAATCGTGCAACTAATTCTATTATTTCCGCATATCCATTACTAACATAATGTCCACCAGCCTTTACGAGTTGATCTTTAGAGAAAGAGCCAGGAAAGGCAATGACTTGCATTCCTGCGTTAACACCAGCAATGACGCCATTAATAGAATCCTCAATCACCAGACAATTTGAAGGGTGAACATCTAATTTCTCCGCTGCATACAAAAATAGGTCTGGTGCAGGCTTTCCTTTTTTCACATCACTTGAAGAATATCTATAATCGAAGTACTGTAGTAAATTTGTTTTATTCAAAGAAAATTCTATTTTTTCATGACTCCCTGATGAGGCTACTGAAATTTTAATAGATTTGTCAAGTAATAACTTAATGAAATTTTCACAATTTTCAAAGGAAACAAGTTTTTCTGAAGCTAAATTAAAGAAAGCTTCTTCCTTTTTCATTGCCAGATCAATTATGTCATATTTTGAGATTTTATTTTGGTCCAGATAATACTTTAAAGCAAATTTGACTGATGTACCCAACACTTCAGAATAATCATTTCCGATTTCAATTCCGAATTGATTCTTAAAGACAATATTAAGAGCATAACAACTTATAGCCTCACTATCAACAAGTACACCATCGCAGTCAAAAATTATGCTTTTAATATCTTTTAACAACATATTGAAAATCTCTAGTTGCAGTTATTATTTAACAAACTTCAATTTTAACATACTAACATATTTACTTGTCTCAATTAACATTTATTTTATGGAACCCTTTATTCCAGATCCACCAAATCCAATTCGAAAACTTGTATGGGAAAATTTATTTCAATTTTTAGCTGCTGGTTTTTTAATTATAGTATTAATAATTAATTGGAGATCAACTGATCAAAATATTAAAGTTGGGATTTCCCTTTTTATCATAATCTATCTTATGTTCAGAATCACCTTCATTTGGCAGGCTGTTAGATTTGCAAAAAGGATTGAGAAAATGAAGGAATCCGATGCAGGTGTAAATGCACAGGCTGAGGACCTTTATGAGAAATCTTTGAGAGAATAATTAAGGGTATGAAAAGTTTCTTACTCTTGTCTATCCTTACTAAAATCTTAGTTAATACTCCCATAGAGATGAATTATTTTAAGATCAGGAGTAGTTACGGTAAATAAATACTAAGAATCATCACCATCGAAAGAAGCTACAGGTGGATGCTTACCTAGTCCTCTTACACCTTTAGTTCCAAAGATAGTAAGTTCAAATTGTAAAATCCTTGGATTGTATTAATTATGAATTGTCAGTTAGGTATTTAGGGGACTGAAAATCAGAATAGCTATAAGCAATGGTTTGTATATACAAATAATACCATGTCAAGAGTACTTTGTTTGGCTTCTAGTAGTAAATCAAGAAAAGAATTGTTAGAACAAATTAATATGAATTTTTTTGTGAAATATGTAGATATTGATGAATCAGAAATCGATGAAACTCCTGAAGAATATGTGAAAAGGTTGTCCAAATCTAAAGTCCAATCATTATTTAGTGCAAATAAAAATAATGAGGATTTTAAACCAAACGTAATAGTTGGAGCGGATTCTATTGCGGTTATTAACAATACAATAATTGGTAAGCCATCGGACAAAAATGATGCAATAAAAATTATCAAAACCTTATCCGGTAAAACACATGAATTCCTCACAGGCTTATATTTGCTAGATGTAACAACTATGAATTCAATATCAGAAACTGTCAGGACATTTGTTACACTAATCCATTTGAATGATGAAGAGATCGAGGTTTATGTTAACACAGTGAAACCATATTCATGGGCTGGAGGATACTCTTCGAGTAAAACTAGCTACCTAATTAAGAATATCAATGGGTCGATTTCTAATATTCAAGGTTTGCCTACGCATTCTCTGAAAATTGGAATTGAAAAATTGAGTTATCAGTGGTTTGATTTTATTATGTAATTTGTCAACAATACAGGGAGAAGAAGATAATTGTAATAGTTTTTATTCTTAATCAAATACCCTAGACTAGTTATAGATTTCATAACCCAAATTATTAAGAGTTTTCAATTTATCCCGATCGATAAAAAAGTCAACAACGAATGTACCTTTTTCTGTCGTGTTAATTGTTTTTAAAATGATATTTAACTGTCTGTCTATAAACAATCTTGAGAGCTCACTTTTTGTTAATGCCTTAATTTTTGCTTTTGCTATCCCCATTAATATAATAAAGGACTCAGTTTATTAAAAATATTACGAATAGTAAATATTCACAAAATAAACATCTGGTAAAAGATTATAACCTCTCTGTTCTATTAGTATATATCAAGATTTACTATCAATTTAAAATTGAGGATTTTGTGACATATTTTAATTGACACTAGATTTTGTAAAAGATCTTATATGGCTTCTAATAGGCAATATTATGAAATTATTATAAAATAATTGGAGACAATAGGTAAAGTTGTTAAAATTTGTCCGTAAGAAAATAACATTTTATTTATTAATAATCGAAGCGTTTATATAATATGTATGTAGTTAGTAATATACTGACTAATAAATTGTAACTGAATAATCAGCTACAACTTATCAACTTGTCAGACTATGGGGTATTAAAATGTTAAACGCAAAAAAAATCTTATCCGCTCGTGTAAAAAAATTAGTCTCATGGAAGACTAAATCAATAATGGCTCTACGATCTGCTCGCATAATGGGCAAGAAGCTTCAATCATCCTTGGCTTTTAATGCCAGAATTATGGTGACATCAATGAAATCCAAGTTGCCTTACAGTTTCAAAGCAAATCGAGTAAATACTGCTGGGTTAGCTGTTCAAAGTTTCAAACTAAATAGTTATGCAGCTAAAGGTGCAACACCTTATCAGTATAATGTAAATGGGCCAGTTGTTCAAAGTTACAATGGTGGAAAAGCTATACAAAGTTTCAATGGTGGAAAAGCTATACTAGTTAAAAGTGGACTTGCAATTGCAGGTATTGCTATCACAACTGTATTAATTTCAGGAATTGCAGTTACTGGTTTCGCTTGGCTCTCTAGAGTTTCACTCTTAACTCGTGGCTTTGCCTTTATGTAAAATGTAGAATGACTAAATATAACTAATAAAATTAATTAAAATCAAATTGCTTTTTGACTACACATCGTGAATGATTATACTTGTCTAAATCTTTTCTTACTTATTTGACTAAACAAACAAAAAACCGGGAACATAGCTGTTGGCAACCAAATATTTAATTCGTTGTGAATGATGTAATTGAATGTCGCTAACGATTAACTGAGTGAATAAAATGTTTTATATCAACCAATTGAAGTTATGTTATCTCCGTCTTCAGACCATGAATTCATATAATTAAGGTTTTCTACTGATTTCGCCGCATCTGTTACATGTAATGGTTGCCTAGTATCAATCATGACTGCTTTTTCATTAGTATGAGTAATTTCAGGATTGTTCTGCACTTTTTCAAAAGCCTGAGGTTGAGGTCCGTGATATATACCTGGTGGATGATAAGTTAGATTGCCTACATCAATCCCGTGCCGGCTGAAGAATTCACCATCGTGATAAAAAATTAATTCCTCATATTCAATATTTGAGTGATAAAAGGGAATTCTTAGTACATCTGGACTTTCTAATGGGCGTGGAACAAAACTACAAATAACAAAACCTCTTGCTACAAAGGTTGTATGAACACTTGGGGGAAGATGATAACTAGGGGAAACTACAGGCTGGAAATCATTAATCGAAATCTTCCAAGGAACCACCGTTCCTTTCCAACCAATCGTGTCTTGAACGGGATTAAATGGAAACCACACTTTTGTAATTTTATGATATTTCTTAACCCTAACCTCCCATTCCTCTTCTGCTCGGACAACTGTTTCAGGGAGCTTTGGGGTTTCAATCAAAGCTGCATCAAATTGCGCATTAGGCCCCAGCATTCCTCGATCCGGGAGGTCATAATGACCATCTGTGTTTTCAATAATCAAAAAGAAATTATCAATGGTTTTTGGAACTAACCGATATGCTGTACCTCTTGGAATAACAAGATAATCCCCAGTAAGAAAGGTCATGTTTCCGTAATCTGATTCGAACATACCCTCACCTCGGTGGACAAAAATTATCTCATCACCGTCACCATTCCTATAATAATACGGCATCTCCTCTTTCCTTCGAGAAATTGAAATTCTACATTGACTGTTATACAAAATTTCTGTTGCCATACCAGCTGGGTTATTCATGTCATCCGGAACCAATTTGTTGAAATCATAGGAATGATGTTGAAGAGGCCCTTCTATTCGAGTCCACCTTGTGGGCGCATGGGATTTGTACAAATGTGACACAGGTCCGGCAAACCCAGCTCGGCCATGTTCAAGCTCAACACTACCTTCTGGTAAAGTTCGATGAGCACTTCTCGATGTGTTCCCTTCTCTTTTTGGGAATAAATTTGGTTTGTAACCCATTAATGTGATTTTGGAATTGATCTACTAAAATGTGAGGTATACAGAATATATCTCAGTAAAGTTTTTTGATCATTGAAAAATTAGTATAATTATTGTTTTATTACTTTATTAACAAACAAACTTTCCTTAGGAAATTTATAGAATTTGAGTAGAAAAAAAACTCAAAGAATTATGTAATTAATGAGATTACAGATCATACTAAGTCAAAAAGTGGGGACGGTTTTTTCTTCTAGAAATTCAATAGAAACTTCCTTTAGGCTCTTACAACCCACCAATGCAAGAACTTCTTTTAATTCATCAACAATAATTTCAACAGCTTTGACAACTCCATCTACACCCATTGCACCAAGACCCCAAATGTATGGTCTACCAATTAAGACGCCATCGGCACCAAGACACATTGCTTTGAAAACATCTGAACCCCTACGCACGCCGGAATCAAGAAGGATTGTTAGTTCCTTAGCAATTGTTTCAGCAACACGTGGAAGACATTCAATTGATGCTAAACTATTATCAAGCTGTCTTCCACCATGATTAGACACAATCAACCCTTGCACTTGATATTCAAGACATTTTTTAGCGTCTTCACTGGTTTGGATACCTTTCAAAAATATTGGTAGATTAGTTATAGATTGTAACCAATCTAAATCTCTCCACGTTAATGATGCATTAAATTGTTCAGTGACATATTGTGATAAGCCTGATCCTTCTCCTTTTCCAATACCTGGAAGTACACCTTGTTCTAATCCTGCAAAATTTTGCAATTCAACTCCGAGAGGTAGATTAAAACTATTATGAATATCCTTTTCTCGTTTACCCAAAACTGGAGCATCAACGGTTAAACAAATTACCTGATAACCACTATCCTCAGCCCTCGAAACTAGGTTTTTAGTTAATTCTTTATTTTTAAACCAATATAACTGAAACCATTTGGGACTTGAACTAGCTTTGGCAACTCTCTCAAGGGAGACTGAGGAAAGTGTACTAAGAATCATCGTGGTTTCTGATTTTTCTGCAGCCTCTGCAGTAGCGATTTCACCTCTTTCATTTGATAATTTATGTAGAGAAACTGGCGCTAAAAATATGGGATGCTTCTTTTTAAGACCCAAGATTTCTATTTCAGTTGTAACATTAGCAACATCTCTCATAACATATTGTTTGAGAAGTATTTTTTCAAATGCATTTTCATTTCTTTTGAAAGTAAGCTCATTTAAAGATCCACCATTGATATAGTCGTACTCCATTTTGGATATTTTCGATTTTGAAAGTTCTCTGAGATCAAGTACATTTGCGATCGCCACATACTACTGTAGACAAGGATCAATTTAGTGTTACTGTAAATGAATGATTTGAGGTATAGTTTATTTGACGAAATATTTTTCACAATAATATGGTTTTCCCAATTAGAAACTAATTCATTAAACATGCATCATTCTATTGTTCAGAGTTAAATAAATGAGTTATCTATCGATTACTATTTTGACTTTGAAATTAAGGTACTACAATAAATCTCAAAGCATAATGTGAAAAGTTATTTGTCGATCATTTTATTGGGATTCTCCTACAACAATGTTAATGTAACAAAATTCAACTTAAATTTATTATGACCTTGTTAGCTGATGCCTTTTTAATATCTCATAGTTTGAATGCATTAATTGCTCTATGGTTAGTTATAGTCACCTTAAGGCTGTACAATTATTCAAAGATATGGTTAGTCCTTTTAATTTCAACCTTAATGGCTTCTTGGACAATAACTAATTTTCTTCTAATATTCCCATTATTATTTGATTCAACTAGTGAGAATACGATAGAAGCAATTGCTAGTTGGAATATTATTGGATCAGCCCTTGTACCAGGTATTTTTATCATTTTTATAGATTCTTTTGAAGGAAAAATTGATCCGAAGAAAGTAGGTGTTGCCACTGCTACAATTGGAGCAGGCATTTCAATTTCTTTAGCCGGATTATTGGGGACAATTGATATATCATCTACCATAATTATTGTAACTGATTTAACTACCATGAGATGGTCACCACTTAGTAGTTTAGCCATATTTCCAACAGTACTTCTTTGTGGTTATTGGACTCAAACTGAACTAAAGAAAAGTCAAGAGTTTGCTTACGATCCAAAACAACTTACACAAATAAAATATATGAGACTTGGAGGTTTTCTGATGTTTATCGTCGGACCAATATTTGGAATCTTAGGTGTAGTTTATGTTGATGGTTTAAACGAAGATGTAATAGGTACTTGGCTCTCAGAAATCATTGGATATACCATCGTCTCAATCGGTATTATCATGCTCACAGTTGCATATACTAGATCAAACGCAATAGCATTTCTACAACCACAGCGGATAAACTCACTTCTAGTGATTTCTGAAAATGGTGTCCCAATCCACCAGTATCAGTTTAATCCTAGATTAAAGATGCAAACAGAAATACCCCTCATCAGTGGGGCTATAAGCGCTATAACTGCAATAATGGGTGAAGCGTTCAATGTTAGCTCGAATGTAAGAAATATACAATTTCAAGACAAAGAAATACTTTTAGAATTTCATGAACTTGATCATGAAAATGAAAATCTTGCATTCATATTAATCACTGAAAGCAACTCAAAATTCTTGAAAGATGCACTTTATAATTTTAGCACCCAGTTTATGAAGGATTTTGGACCTCAAATTCATGTAGGAACAAACTTATCAAATACAGTTTTGAATTCGATTGATAAATTAATAAGAGTTAAATTTGGTTACGAGGCTTTATAGTTAAATTCAGTTCATTTCCAAGCGTTATGAGCTGGATGCCCTTCCCCCACTGCAAAAAATGTAGCCCTACAGGTAGCTGTGATTCTATCACCGGCTAGGATTTTCGCATCAACAACAATTTTTTTACTATCAATTTCAAAGATATTTGCCTTAACTACTAATTCAATACCATAAGGAGTTGGTCGAGTTAATTTAACATGAAAATCTCCGGTCACAGTTGAGGGGAATTCCTCATTTGGATATTTATAATAGAAAGAAGTTGCAGCACACCAATTTGAATGACAGTCTAAAAGGGTCCCAATTATGCCACCATTTATAATCCCCGGAAAGGCTTGATGTTCTTCACGTGGAGTAAATTTCATCACAAGATCATCCCCTTCCCAATGGCTCTTTATCTGTAGTCCCTTAACATTTGCCGATCCACAGCCAAAACAAATTCCCTTTGGTGAATAACGATCTTGTACAGCAATTATATCCATTCTAGATTAATAAATATGTTGGAGATTATGAATAAATCTGTATTACAGAATATGCAAGTCAATAATTTATTCCTTTACCTCTTTTTTTTTGTATTCTGATTTCGAGATGCAATATATGAAATTTGTTCATAATGTTGCAAAGTCATTAGATGAATTAAGACAGTCAGATCAATATTGGTCGTCTTTCATCGAAAAAGACAATTTCGAAGTAGGTTGTCTTAGATTGGCCCCAGGGCAGAAGGACACACAATCACCTCACAAATCCGACGAAATATATTTCATAATTTCGGGTGATGGATTTATTAATATTAAAAACCAAGATTATGTAATTCGCAAGAATCAATCATACTATGTACCAAAAAATACTAATCATCATTTTCATGGAAATAAAGAAGAAATTTTGGCTTTCTACGTATTAAACTAGTGAAGGAATTTAGTTAAAAATTGTGTGAATATATTAAAAAAAGAATTCTAAGAAAGAAAAAACTTGATTAAAGAAAATGATATCTTTCGAATGTGAAGATTGATACTGGTAAAATTGAAATTGCAGACGGTTCCAGGATTTCGTATCGTACTACAGGGGATATGAATAAAACCAAAATTATGCTTGTAAGTGGTTCGATTTTCAATTATCAACAATTCGAAACTGTACTATTCCCTGCTTTGAAATCACGTCTAAAAGGGGATTATTGCTATATTCAATATGATTATGTTGGAATTGGAGAATCATCACAATTAAATGGAGAATTTGAATTCCTTAAAATCGCAGATCAACACTTAGAATTCATGGATGCACTGGGAATCGAAAATGCACACCATTTTGGATACTCAAAAGGATCAATAATATCATTCTTTGCCGCAATGAAGAGTCAGAAAAGAGCACTAAGTGTAGCGAGTTATGGGAGTCCAAATTTAGCATATGTTGGAGATGGTACCACAAGAAATGAATTTATGAAGCGATTGGAATATTTGAATTCAATCAGCGGAATTTGGGGGAATTTAATTGATTCTAAGAATTTTCGAGTATTCTATGATACTGTCTTCTTGCCCACAATATTTGAAGGCAAGCAGGCACAGAATTTAGGTATATTTGATAATATCAAAAGTTGGTGGATTAGGAAGAAGATTGAACCATTTCTTACCGGAACTCTGATACATAACCTAGTCAAATTGTATCAGCTCTACATTGAGGAGATAACAGAAGGGGACAGACAAAAATATATTGATACCTTGAAAGAGATCACCATTCCTACACTTCTATTACATAGCGAATTTGATGAAATTGTACCCGTACAAGGTGCTCGAGAGTTATCTACTTATTTACAAAATAATAAAATGATCGAATACAACAAATTTAGTCATTCAAGCCCTGTATTGAGAAAAAAAGAAGGAAAGCGAATAATGACAGATTATTCGAATTTTATCTTATCTCTATAATTATATTTTTCCAATTACTTCTTTTGAGAATATTTCCATTGACTGAATTTCTTGATTTTGGGGAAACATAAATACAAAATGCGTTATACCTAATTTTTTATATTGTCTTAGTTTATCTTTTATTTCGTCAAGAGTACCATGTAGGCTACCATCATATCGTTTTTCGACTTCTTCTATTGTAAAACCTCTTCGTTCTGCTGTATCTTTTATAACCTTCATCTTCTCTTCTTCCGATTCATAAATTCTAGTCCACACACCATACGATAGCATAAGAGTTGAAGGGTCACGGTCATATTTATCACAGAATTCTGCAATCCTCTGCAACTTTTCCTGATATACATCTGGAGCAAAACTCCATGCAATATTCAATCCGTTAGCTTGTTTTGCGGCCAATTCTAACATTTTCGGTTTTGCTTCCATAGTACCCACCCATATTGGAGGGTAGGGGTTTTGAAATGGTTTGGGAAATGAAACTGCATCTTTCAGATTATAATATTCACCGGAATAATTTGCATATTCCTCTTGCCAAAGTGATTTTAATACATCAATGCCTTCTGCTAATTGTTTTATTCTTATTCCTGCACTTGGATAATCTATTCCGTAGGCATTGTATTCAATTTCTTTCCATCCAGAACCATAACCAAATTCAACTCTTCCATTTGAAAAATGATCTAATGACGATATTTGCTTAGCTAGGACTGCTGGATGCCGATAACTATTACAAAATACAAGTGCACCTATTCTAAGTATACTTGTTTTTGAAGCTGCAGCCATCATGGCTGTGAAACATTCATACGAAGTTAAATCTGTTGATTCTTTTGTCATCATAAAATGATCTGAAAACCAGGCATGACTAAATTTACTATTTTCTGCAGATTGAACTATATCATATATTTGTTTGAAATCATATCCAAACTGTGGTTCAATTTGAACACCATATTTGATTGTATCAGTCACATAAAAATATTAAATATTGACTTAATCAACATTGCTACTCATTTTTGGTCTTTAACCAGTCAGTAATACTTTGATCCAAATTATATTTTGGTTTGAAATCTAAATCAGTTATGATTTTAGTTGTATCAAGAAATCTTCTTGATGTGAGACCTCTTATCCGATATGCCGATATTGATCGAGCAGCAGATTTCCCACGAAGTTTGGCAAATAAATCATTCATGTGCCCTATTATCATTAATACTCTGTATGGATATTTTTTACCGTAAGGGGGTTCTAAACCGAGATTTTCACCTAATGTATTAACAAATTCTCCTAAACTATGCGAATTATTTTGAACATTATAGGCTTGATTGACGAAGTCGGATTTTGAACCTTTGAAAACAATATATCCCAAATCTCTAGCATCCACATATCCTAAGTATCCCTCCTTAGAAATTCTAGGCATTTTCCCTGATTTAATTCTTACACTGAACTCCAATAATACGTTTTTATCCTCGGGACCACCTATAAATGGAGGTCTAAAAATTAACCAATTCAATTTACTAGATTTTAGTAATTCTTCTTGATTTAATTTACTGGCTCCATAACTATTTGCAGGATTTGGAGAATTATCTTCTTGAAAACCATCTGGATTATCACTATGCAATCCATAAATTGCAATTGATGAAATTAGAACGAATTTATTAATTTTTAACTCTTCAGCTTTTTTAATTAATTTCTCAGTACCATCAATATTAATTTTTTGGAAATTTGCATCACTGTCTCCAGTAACAGCAGCAGCACAATGATACCAAATTGATGATTCTCCACCCCAATCATCCAATAAATTAAATTCAGATAAATCAGCCGTTATATCTAGTTTTTCTGTTGAAGCACCCAATGATACTAAATTATTTAATATTTTCTCATTTCGACCTAAAGCTAGAACTTTATCTCCTTCTTCCTTAATTGTCAATATTGCTCTTGTTAGATGCCCCCCGACTAGACCAGTAGCACCAGTAACTACATATTTCATGATTATACGATCTTGTAATAATCCTATGAGAATATTAACTTACTTTTGTATAATTCATTTAATTGTTATCGGTGTTATGAAATATCCCTTTAATCTTAAAATTAAAACAATTATATCTTATTTTTTGTATTCGTTATATGCCGCTTCATCCATAAAAATTGAAGTAGTTTGATCAATTGCAAATAATACAGGATACAATTCATAATTATTGCTTGTTACTGCATTTCGTAAAACTTGACCCTTTATTGATCCTGTTATAAGTAAAATTTTCCTTTTTATGAGTTTCATGAAAGTTGGTGTAATGGAAATTCTAAATTCGTCTTGACTACCAATAAATCCAGAAACAACAAATCGACCTTCCAAAGATTTTAAGATATTTTCATTGGGAAATAAGGATGCAGTATGACCGTCGCTGCCCATCCCAAAGATACCAATATCAATGAAATTAAATTTATCAATCAATCCTTTAATTAATACTTCGTATTGTTTAACAGCTTCATTGATTTCGCTGAAAGAATCTGTTATAGGAATAGGAATGTAATGATCTAGATATGAAGTAAAGGGCATTGTATTTTTTATCATTAATTGATTACTACGATCATGATCACTACTGACCCATCTTTCATCGATCTGACATATTCCTAGATAATCTGAAAAATCAATTTTTGATTGCATTAATTTAGAATTGATTAATCTGTAGAGCTCATTTGGAGTACTTCCACCAGAAAGTGCTATAGAAAAATATTCCGAATTTCGAACTTTATTTATTAAATCTGACGTTAGATTACTAGCGAGGACAGCGCTTATTTCGTGAAGATCAGAAAATTTTTCAATTTTCAACTATTTTAGTTTTAATAGTAGACTATCAAAATATTGTCATTCAAAGGTTTAAGTTTACAATCTATTTTATCTAATCAAATGTCATAATATACGCAATGACCGTTCGATTATCATCGGACGGTTTCCTTTAAATAGGTAGTTTTTAGTCACTAGATAGGCAAGATTTGCAATGGACGTAAAACAGCGTAATGATATTATTAATTATATCCTCAAAGGAAACGAAATGATGAAACGTCATGCTGTTGAACGTGAACGTATACTAAGACAAATTTTCACATTAATAGAAGAATCTGATTCGAAAAAATCAAAACTTGTCAATGAAGCTATTGATGAAATTTCCACCTTGAAAAATGAAATTAATGAGCTTGAAATTAGATTTTCCGATATGAACAACAAGGAAGCATTTTCTTATCAAAGACTAAAGAACTTAAATTATATTTTATCAGAACTTGATAATCAACAGAAACATCGAGATACCATTGTAAAACAAATCATGCAATTAGATGCTAATCTTGATTCTAGAGATGAATTAATGTTCATTATTCAGGAATATATCGATATGGAGAATGCACAAAATCATGGCCTCGTTGCTGAAATTTCTGAAGTATCAAATCAAATCGAAGAATATCAAAATAAACTTTATACTTATGATAAGCTTGCCAAACATGATCCAAGATTCAAAGCATTGGAAATAATTGGAAAGCATCCTGGTGGAATGAGCATTACTCAGCTTAATTTCATGTTGGAAACAACTCGATATGCTGGTAATAAAATTATCCAAGAATTATTAGAAATGAATTTAATTGAGCGAATGGGTACAACAGAATTACTAAAACTTACGGATGTGTTTGAAGAATCCTTTTTTGTTGTGGAAGAACCTACTGTCGCACCTGAACTTTTAAACTAAATATTCACCGATTACTAAATAAAACTGATTAAGATTATATTGAATAATCGTTACTCCTAAAACATAATAGAATTAAGATTAAATATGGATTTTAACTTGTCAGAAGAGGAGGTCCTTATTCAGGCAACTGTTCATGAACTGGCTCAAGAAAAATTCAAAGAACGTTCCCAAAAAATTGATGAAGAATCATTATTTCCTGAACAGAATATAAAGGAATTAGCCGAATTAGGTTTGTTGGGAAGCATCATTGAAGAAAAATATGGTGGAGCTGAGGCCTCTACCATGAGTTATTCATTAATTTTAGAAGAAATTTCCCAAGCATGTGCATCGACCAGTGTTATTGTTTCGGTTACTACCATGGTTGGTCTTGCAATCCAGAGATCTGGAAATGAAGAACAAAAACAAAATTATATCCCTAAAATAGCTGAAGGACAAACGCTTGGAGCTTTCTGCCTGACTGAGCCAAATGCGGGTAGTGATCCTTCTTCAATGAAAACAACTGCAAAACTTGAAGGTGAAAACTATATCTTAAATGGACAAAAGCTCTGGATCACCAACGCTTCACATTCAGACATATTTTTAGTAATGGCAAATGAAGACCCTAAATTAGGACGTAAAGGAATATCGGCTTTTGTTGTTGAAAAATCTAAAATAAAGAGCGGAACATTTACCATAGGACCACCAGAAAGGAAAATGGGTCTAAATGGGAGTCATACAAGTGCCATATTTTTTGATAACTTATTGATTCCTGAGGAAAATCGATTAGGTGGGAAAGGAGAGGGGCTCGGGATTGCACTAAAGAGTTTGGACACCGGAAGGATCGGAATTGCATCACAAGCATTAGGAATAGCACAAGCTGCATTTGATTCATCAGTGAATTATGCAAAAGAAAGAGAACAATTTGGTCAAGCAATAGGGAAGTTTCAAGGGGTTTCATTTAAAATTGCAGATATGAAGATGAAATTAGATACTTCCAGACTTGTCACTCGAAAAGCTGCTTGGATGAATGATCAAGGATTAAATCATACGATGGAATCAAGCATAGCAAAAGCCTATGCGACAGAGGCAGCATTTGATATAACTGCACAAGCCATTAGAGTGCATGGTGGGATGGGCTTTTCCAAAGAATTACCCCTAGAAAGATATCATAGAGATATTCAAGCTACTCTTATTTATGAAGGAACTAATGAAATTCAAAGATTAGTCATCAGTCGAAATTTAGGATTATAATAGATCAAATTTTTATCTAATAATTTCATTCCAAGGGTTAATTTCAGATTCTTTTGGAAGGCATTTATATGTTAATTCGAGTCCCTTTCCGATACTACTAAGCATTGCTGAACTACAGTTTTCATGATTTCTTACCAATTCAACATATGATTTGAGCTCATCGAAATGACTAACTAAATTGTCAGCAATTACTACCCCTCCATCTCTAAGTTTTGGATATACAGAATTAAAATGAGCAACATAATCTGATTTTTCTGCATCTAGTAAAACTAAATCTATATTTTCAGGTATCTGATCTTGATTTTCAATAGGATCCATTAATTTAATTTCCACAAATTTTCCCAAACCAGCTCTATCAATATGGGATTGAGCAAGTTTAATTTTCTTGGGATCAATTTCGAAACTTGTTACTTTTCCTCCAAAAGTTCTTACTACCATGGCTAACCAAATAGTAGAATAACCAACAGAGGTCCCAATTTCAACAATTTGTTTAGCTCCAACTGATCTTGCTAAAATACTTAAAAATTCTGCAGCATCGCGAGAAATAATCCGCCAGCGAATTTCTTTTTCTTCCCCCTCATTTCTTTGTCTCATATCTTCTATTTCAATTTCATCTAGGAGCTTGACTAGATCATCAAAGTTTGTCATTTTAATAGTAGAATTTAATTACCCAATAATTAAACTTTGGTGATACTCCCTATTTAATATTCAAAGATAGGAGGTCAATAGTGAGTTTAAATACATACATAACACTGTCTTTGTCTAGCAGACAATATCCATTTACTTAAATTATTGATTTGAGCCTTTGATATAATATTTCAATAGACTTTGCTTCAAATGCACCCTTGGTATCAATGGTAATATTATTTTTTATTTTCTCAGCCATCACTCCGGTTTGCATTAAAATTGCTGGAATTCCTGCATTTTGAGCACCAAGAATGTCTGTTTCATAGCGATCGCCAAGCATAACAGCTTCATCTGGATGAATCAGATAATGATCAAGCAAATGAATGTATCCCCAAGAATTTGGTTTACCTAAAATAATTGAAGGTGACTGATCTGTACTAGCTTCTATTGCAGCAATCATACTCCCGGCACCGGGTTCTAAACCCCTATTAGTTGGGAAACTTTTATCAGGATTAGTAGCAATAAATTTACTTCCATTTCTAATTAAACGAGTTGCTTGTACTAGTTTCTGATAAGTAAGGGTTCTGTCCATACCTACAATTACCGCATCAACATTTTCATTTTGTATTCGAAACCCATTTTCCTTGAACAAGCGGGTTAATCCCTTTTCACCAACAATATAAACACTTTGAAATTTTTTTTCTTTACAGTAAGTTACCGCCAATGTTCCAGAATTAATTATATAATCAACTGTCACACCAACTTTCTGATATTGGGTAAAAAGAGTATC
Source organism: Candidatus Heimdallarchaeota archaeon LC_2 (assembly GCA_001940725.1). Next base: position 17,273 of record MDVR01000044.1, read on the forward strand.
TGGATGTTGGGTAGAGTTATTCGTAAATATTACAATTTTTTTATTTAATGATTTTAACAATGAAATGAACTCTGCAACGTAAGGATATGGTATACCTTCTTCAACCAGGCAACCATCAGAATCAAAAATTATCACTTTGGCAGAAACTAATGATTGTAGAGCTTGTTCTAACACAAATTTACATTTTAATATGAAGTAATAATCTTTTTCGAATGTTCAGATCAAGATACGATATTCAATTCGGTTTATTTTTATCTAATCAAGTATCTGTAATAATGTGGAGAATCAGACTGCGCAATTACTAGAAACTACAATAATTACTCTAGAATTAGTGGAAAGAGAAGTTTCACAAATATTTGGAGAAGAAGCTTCCAAATTGAATTTATCTCATATTAGGGCAGAATATTTACAATATTTCAATATCATAGCTGCAACACTGCATCAAGGAAATACAATACAATGGATTAAAGGAAATAAATTTGTTTCAAACTTATTTGAGGAAGAAATCCACACTGCTAATTTCCGAACAGCGGATGTACAGAACGAAGGTTTAGAAATTATTTCAAAAAATTATGATCTGCTTGAGGAACATCTGGAAAAGATTATGAAAAATAAAATAATGATAGATCAATTTATATTTTTGATTTCTTCTAATTCTGGATCTTCTAAAAACAGACAATCATTAATTATTACTTCTAGAATTAATAAACAAACAATTTTATATAATCTTGAAGAACTGAGATCCAAAGTATTAATCCCGGCCCAAAATATCCTTGATCTAGAATTGAAGGCTGGTAGTAAAATTCTTGATGTATTTGAAACTAATAAAATAAATGATGAAGATAATTTAAAAGAAAGCATTGCCAGGATGTGTGAATTAATATCATGGGGATTTGAGAATCAAATAAAATGGGACGATATTCAAAAATCATCTAAAGAAATATCCAATAATCTAAAGGAAGAATTGGGCTCACTTCGATCTCTTCTCATAACTTATTCTGATACATTCAATCAATAATATGAGTGTTTAATAATAACATCAGACATAGGGTTGCATTGCGTGAAGAAATTATTATTTAAAACAGAATAAATAATGGTATTCAACCGATCATAACGTTTGAGTTAAAAACACAAAATAACCATCGAATTTATCTTAGGTGAGAGAAACCAATGAAGTTAAATTATAAACTGATAAAAATTGCATTTATAACGTTTTATGCACTCAGTATACTATTGGTCCCATCAAACACTTTTGGAGAAATGACTATTTTGCCAGAAGTTGATGGGAATGGACCACAAATTAATGGGAATCTGACAGCTGAATGGGAAGATTCAGTCCGGTTCGACACAGTTTTTAATGGAGAGGAGGCAAATGTTTTCATCCAAGTTAACGGGTCTCACTTGTTTATTGGTTTCAATTATACTTCAAGTTCACCTTTTATTTCAGTAAACGATACTCTACCAATAGGTTCAGATTATAATAATGCTACACACGACTGGCTAGTATTACAATTTGATAATAATTTGGACCGAGAAATAATAGGTACTGAAGATTACCCAGATGATTTATTATCTGTTGATCAATATAGAAATGAAACCTTTGATGGTTTTATTCGAGGTAATACAACACATCCGATTGTGAGTGATAATTCAACAATAGAGGGTACGAATTCCACAATTGGTGGAACTAATGAAGGTACAGCGTTTAGATCAAACTATTCAGAATTTGTGTTCATAAATGAGAATGATATTGCTCCAGTTGAACGTTTTATATCAGTTTATGAGTTTACCAAACCATTAGCGAGTGGTGACATCAATGGATCGGATATAGATATAACCAAAACGAACATAGTTCAATTTAAGTTGTTATATTGGATGAACCAAACTGCAAATGAGACGATAGCAAATTCTCAATCAACAGAATGGTTTACAATGAGGTTAAATGATACCGGAACCGGTATCAACACTAAATTACTTAATGAAACTAAAATTGACATTTTCATGGCCGCTAGTGATTTAACAGAATTCAATGCATTCAATACAATTCTTGAGCAGTATGGATTCAATACTGAAATACATATAAATACTTCAAATGCAGATCTATCAGGAAATGATCTGTCAATACTTTTGCTTGGATCAACCGGATTTTCAGAAGATGAAATTCAAAGATTTATCGATGACGTAAAAATAGGAGGTACTTTATTAATATTCTTAGGGGAGGATGCGACTGTTTCGAATGCGATTGCAGAGAAATTTGGTCTAAGCTATCTAGCAAATAATTTAATCCAAAGTGCACCAGGAATTAATCAAAGTGATAGTCTTCTTTCACTTACATTCTCAGATGATCTTACTTTCGCCAATGAACCCTCTTCAGTAACAAATAAATCAATTTCAAGCGTAAATATTACAACTTCCAAAGGATTCAACATATCTGAAAGTCTTGAGAAACAATTTATTTTGTCCCAAGATTATCATTTATACGATCTCTTTAATCTTCCATCTGAAACAGTATATGACGAAAATGATGATTTAATTGTAGATACTACTGAAACAAATGTTGGAGTAAGTTCAGGAGTAGCTCTAGACTTTGTAAAAGGTGGAAGAGCTGTAATATTCCCATCAGGTTTACTTGCTTCAAATAATGAAGTAATTGAAGGAAATTTCCCAACTTATTTACTTCGATTACTTCCTTGGGTTTCTCGAACAATTAATACTTTGCAATTTGAAGATATGAACATCAATACAAACAATGTTGAACCAGAAGATTTTATTACATTAAGTTTGAATCTCACCGATGGGTTTGGTTCTGTGTTACCTGATTCAATCAAAGTAAATGTTACTTCAAAATTATCATTTGGTGGTAATTATATCAATATTGTATCTTTGGAAGGCTCAGGTAGTTTTTACACAAATCAAATGAAAATTCCCAGATCTGGTTTCATGACTGTTGAAACTACAGCATTTCTACTTGGATATGGATTTGTTGAAGCATCTGACAAAGAATTAGTATCTGAATTTTCAGTTGGTACTTTCAATGATCTATCTGATCTGTCCTATATACTTGTAATATTCTTTCTAATGACAGTTGCAATCGTTGTTATTGTTTATCTAAAAACTAAATAGGAAAATATTACTTAGTGTAAATCAATTCATTATATTTTCATTTATTTTCACTAAGAATTCAAAAACACTGATTAACCATAGGTTGTTAACTCAAAATGGAACTCATAATTGGAGGAATATTGATAACACAGAAAACAATCATTGAGATTGCCACTACAGTTGATGCGGGGATAGTAGAAGGGGCACCAAATAGAACATTGGAATCTGCAATTCTTATTATGGGTAGAAAAAAATTTAGAAGATTGCCAATAACTAAATTAGGTAAAATTAGAGGTATATTGACTGTCACTGATATTATCAGGGCAATTTCAGAAAAAGGATTACCAGAAGCATTTGATGAGACAATTTCAGATTGGATGACAGATACGCCAAGGACCATATTATCAAGTACAACAGTTATTGAAGCATCAAAAATTATGAGTAAAGAAAATTTTGGATCTTTGCTTATTGTTGAACCTGAAGATCCAGAAATGTTAAGTGGAATAGTGACAGAAAGGGATATTTTAAGACTTTACAGAAATGATGATTGGGAAAATTTGAAACTTTCTGATATTCCAAAAGATTTGTTAACCAAAGGTTTAGTAAAAGTAAATTATAAAGAAACATTACAAAATGCGATCAAATTGATGTATACTCATCATACGCGACGTGTTCTGAATGTTGATGATACTGGCAAATTGATTGGTATATTATCTGCCAATGATATCACAACATTATGTTCAAAAGAACGTGAAGAGATCAATGAAAATCCTAATTTTCTAAAGAGTTTGACCACCCATTTCGTTGGATCTAAAGATATTCTAACAACAACAATGGATATATCGCTAAAAGAAGCTGTGGAAATCATGTGTGAAAACAACATTGGTTCTCTGCCAATTCTAGAAAATAATGATATAATAGGATTAATTTCTGAAAGAACAATTGTTCATATTATTGCCAAACAATAATCTTTAGTAGTTTGTGTAGAACCCCTGCAGTGGCGCCCCATATGTCATAATATTTTGCTTGATTTTCATCATACCATTTATAGAAATGAATTTCATAGTCTTTACCATCTCTATGCCAAATTTCTGTGTGGTAAATCTTAGGATCTATTAAGTCAGAAACAGGTACTTCTATTATCTCTTCAATTTCATCTTCTGAAAGTCTATAACTAGTTCGAGACATTTTTGCAATAACTGGCGTGACAGAACTATAATATGGAGTAAAAAAATCATCAAATAGTCCTAAAATATTTACATTTCGACGATCAATTCCAATTTCTTCTTCAGTTTCTCGAAGAGCAGTCGAGAAAATATCAATATCGGATTTATCTACTTTACCCCCAGGAAATGAAATTTGACCTGAATGTTTGTTTAGTTTATTTGATCGCAAAGTCAAAACAATGTAAGGTAGACCTTTCTTTTCTATGAACGGTACAAGCACAGCAGCTTGAGGCTCGCCAAGATTTAATCTATTGTTTGAATCCAACCAAGTCTGTAATGAACAGATAACGGTTTCGAATTTCAAATCCAGCATTTCAGATACAATTTATTAAAATTAATCCAAGATAAATGTGATGATACAAAATAATACATCATTATGATTCTTGAAAAATAATATTAGCAGTGCCTAGACAGAATTTTATTATGTATTTAAAATGGATATGCGAATTAAAAAATCAGAATGTTTAATAGTAAAATCACCTCTATAATATTAGGCATGAATCTTCGTTCTTATTTGAAACAAGGTCGAGCGGTAAGTCCAGTAATTGCAACAATACTCCTAATAACAGTGAGTCTTGCAGCTGGTACAACAGTAGCTACTCTTTTAAGCAATATTGAAGATAGAACACCAACTATTGATACTGATGCAGCCCTTGGAGTAACTGGGTCCACCTCAGTCGATACATTTTCTATAGAAACGGAAATTACCAAACTCTCAGGTGATATTGAGTTACAAATTCTCAATATTGATGATTATACAAAATTGACAATTTCATTGAGTTACGCCGGGGAAAATGCTTTCATCTATGTTATCGATTTTGATATTTTAGTTTATGGAATAAAATTAGATGATTTTAGTTCCTGGACAATAACTGATGCAATTGGTGCTACCTACACAACCGTAAATGGACAATATGGAGGATACGAACAAGCGAAAGATACAACTGTTCAATATGTTCTTGAGGTAGAAGATCGGTTTAATGATAGAGCTCGTTTACCAAGTCAAACAACTTTTAGTTATGAGGTCAAAATTGGTGAAAACCCTGGAGTTATCTCAAAGACTATTCTAAAAGAACGAGAGTCAAAAGTTATTTTTAGTTACATTGCTTATAATATTACAATTTTCCATTGGGGATCTTCATTTGCTGTGAATTCTGCAGCTAGACAAATAGAAGATTCGTTGGCTTTAATAAATGGCACCAATAACCTATTTTTCATATATACTAGAGCCAATGATGCTTACGATATTTCGAATCCTACAGTTGTCAGTAATATGAATGCAACTGCAATCTCTGAATATTATCAAGTAGTTATGGTAGATAAATGGGCAGTACCAGCGAGTGGTGCAAGTGTTATAACTGATATTCACAGCAGCGGTACCTCTTTAGTTTTCTACGGAACAATTATTGATTTTGATCCTAGTGGCCGAAATGCAAATACTGTACTAAGTAGAATTGATTTACCTGCTACAAAGAACATTACTGGATTAATACCTAATTTGTACAATGTCGGCACAAATGTGAGATCAACTGATAATGGTTATCAATTTGTTTCATCCATCGATGGAACACTCACTGGACTTAGTGGATCTAGCTTCACTGAAGTACCTAGCCAAATTAATCAATTATTCCAAAGAACTATTGGTGACACAGTAGGATTTGATGCAGCCCTTTTCACAGATGTGGGAATAGAACAATTTGACGTATTTGGTAATTCAAGTTATACATTTTATGATGTGAGGAGAAATCCCTCACCCGCTGATATAATTTGGGAACACAATGGTCCATTATTTATCAGGAAAAATGGTATTACAAATGTTACAGGTGATGTTTATTCATTTACTTGGAAAACCCATGAGAATTTTCCAGATACTGGTGCTTTAAAAACAGATGAATACCACCTTGCTACAGTCATAAAGAATATGATATTATCTTTGGTTAGTGAACTTGAGAGACAATCATTCACATATGCGGAGATGTCATTAGATTCATTAAATCTCAATGTTAGAAATGGTAATAGAAGATTTGAGATTGAAGTAACCATGAGTGTTCAGAATGCCGATGTGAATGGTGCAACTTTAGAATTAACAGTTGATTTACCTGATGAATTAAATATTGACACAGGTATTTTCAGTACTCCACGATATGCAATGTATATTAATGGAAATCGAGTGGTTAATAACGAATTTTTTGGTATAGATCTTATTACACCTGATAATGTTTTCTTTATTGATGTTGGTGAGGTTTATACAGAAACGATTCTTGAAAATTCCGTAATACTAATTGTAATTGATGGACTTTCAGGATGGCTAAGTCTTGAAAATTCTAATACTAATTTTTATGATTGGCTTATTCATATCGATTTCCAAAGTGGGGTCATTGCACTCCCTAGTTCCGATGAACTTGTAGTTAATACAGCAATCTCTACAGCCGTTTGGTAGTAAGAATACGCATTATTTTCAATAAACTAAGTATATTGCCATTTTTATTCAATAACCATTATGATCTATTATTGACACAAAAAAATAGATGGAGAAAAAGCTGATTACAAGTTTCATTTTATCAATTTTGATTTTATCAATATTCATCACTGGACAAAGAGTACAATCTGAATCCAATCAAATAATCACTAGTAAAGGCATCGGCGATTCAAATATTAATTTGAATCAAGATGAATATATTACCTCCACTCAATTGATTTCTGATAGTATAGAAATTTTAAAACAAACACAAATTGATACTGGAAGTTGGGGGTTTAATGCATCTGCTGGAGACCCAACTGTGTATTATGGTCTTGCTGGAGGTATGGCCGGAATTGGATTGAAATTACTTGAAGCTCTGAATTTTGATGGGATAAAAAATGATATTGTGCTTACTGCCAATATTATAGATATTGCTAAAGAAATCGGGCAGACGTTGAACTCATCAGGCCATATTAATGTTACAAATGCTGAATGGAACATTACAACAGCAGACGATTATGTTGATTTAAGTTGGGACTTTGGATTAGCAGGGATAGCTGCTTTTTTCTCAGAATTATACAATGCTACTGGAACTGTAGGTTATCAAGACTTAGCTCTTAAAACGCTAACTTCCATTTCTGAAATAGCTAAGTCTTCTAATGGTTTGTTTTGGGAATCTCAAATTCTCGATTATATTGAAAATTTAGATTGGTATAAACCTCATGATATTTTACTATTTTCGTCATTTGGAAGTTCATCACTCACATATTCGGGTATGTCTCTTGGAACAGCGGGAGTAGCAAAATCTGCTTTAACGTATTTATCCAGAACTAGTGATTCTTCAAATATAATTGTGAATAAAATACTAAATGATACAGTTTTATATCTAAATAACGTGGCTAATGTCACCGGGAAAGAAAGATCTTACTTAATGGCCGAAGAAACTAATGGACTAAAAGCTACAAGTTATGCAACGGGAGTTAGTGGGATTGCACAAATGTATTTGGATCTATTTGAATTCTCTGGCAATTCAACCTACAGAGACAACGCTTTGGAAATTGTAAACTGGTTAAATGGAACAGATAATTTTCAATTCAAATTTCATTTTAGCTATATAGTAAATGGGTCAGTCGATGAACTTGATGAAACCTTTGAACTTGGTTATACTTATGGGATAACTGGTGTTATACAAACGTTATTTAATATTGGAGAGTCATTGTCTAATTCTACAGCACTTCAAATGTCAAAAGAATTAGCGGATGAATTATACAAATCTGGAACGGAAAATATTGCAACGAATGAGATTAGATTTCCTGAAAGAACTCCTATTACTCCTGAAATTCAAGGTTCCACTTCAGGAAGTTTTGGAATGGCTGGAATGTATACAACATTGTACCAGCTGGCAGAGAATTCTACTCTAGATATTTCACGCGTTCGTGTCTCTAAAATGAAAAATTACATCCTATCTCAAGCTAGTAATATAAATGGATTGTATGGAATAAATAATACAATTACAAATAATATTGAAATGAATCCTAGTACAGGAATCCCAGGACATCTTCAAATGCTCTCCTTAAAATCAATTGGTAAATTGAATGTACAGAAGGATGAGTCAACCCCATTAGATTTTCAGAATGTGGAGATTGGAAATACAAAAACCTTGTCAATAATATTAGAAAATATCGGGGAAGCAGATATTTTAATAAATTGGAACGAAACTCAAAATATTGATGATTTCACCTCTCAATCTTTCAATACAGTCATTTCCGAAAGGGGGCGGTTCATACTCAATATTACTTTTACTCCAACAGTGGAAGCAGAAAAGACACCCCTGTGGGTGATTGAAACAACTAATACCCAATTTAATTTACAATTAAAAGGAATAGGTTTTGATTTGCCATTTATGGAACTAATTAATGCCCCAGTTAATAATTCTAACATTGATGAGCACAAAACTATCGAGTTTGACCTAAATGTGACAGATTCTTCTGATATTTCATCGGTTAGGGTAAAACTTGATGATTCCGATGACACTTTAATAATAGATGCAATTTCAAATACATACAAGACCAATGTTGACACAAATTCATTGTCCAACGGAACATATAATGTAATTTTCACTGCAGTTGATGTGCTCGGAAACTCGAATCAATTAGTATTTTCATTTGAGGTAGGTGTTTATACTTCGGACGTGATTGATGTGATTACTTCAGATGATACCCGAAATATCTTGATTGTTGCGATTGTAGTATTATTAGGGATAGCAATATTAGTAACTAGAAAATATATGAATTAAATTATTATAGTTAATATCATTATTAAACTGCGATAGATTGTAATCGATTCACAGCCAAGAATAATCTTTAGTTTGATAATGAATAATATATCTCCCTAATTCCGAATTAACAGCTTCTGCAACAGGGTTACATTTTACTTTCATTAAATAAATTGCATCAGTCGGTAATATTTCAGAAGATAATGTTTCAAATTGGGCCATCCCCTTGATAATTAGGAGCTTTGCTTCATTTATTCGATTTAGCAATTGTTCTGGAATGCGATTTAAAAATAACCCAACATCTGAGTTACCAGTATCCCACAATTGAACATCAATTGGAAAATCTTGCATATCTGATCTAGTAACGTCATTTAGGATTGGTCCACCTTTAACAACTGCTTCCACATCAATACCAGAATCTAATAAAGCTTGAATTAGCAAAGCATCCAAATAATTCTCACCCACATTGTCTAGTAGAAACAGTACCAAGTCTCCTTGATTGACTTTTGTTGAAATTTTTAGTGCCGTTTCTTTAGCTGTTTTTTGTAGTTTGGTGTCTTGAAATAATGTATGAAGTTCTTTTATCATCTTATCCTGAGTTATTTCTGTATAATTTCCTCCAACATCAAATTCAATTCCATTTCCAAATAATGAAATAATTAATTTCTCTTCCAAATTCATTTTTTTATTTTTGAATACTTTCCAAAAATAGCTCCCTAATTCGTGTCCAATATTTTTTTCTTTTTGATAGGTATTTCCCAAGTTATTGAGTTCCAGAATTTTTTGACGATTAGTGCCTAACTGAGCAGGACAAATTCTATTAATTTTATTATTTAACCAGCCATTACTGGCATTCAAAGATTCATTAGTTTTGGCAATTTTGTTCATTATTTGATTTTGTAATTTAAGATCGATATTTTTCCTCAATAATATTCCATTTGTACGTTTTAATATGCATGAATAACATTCTTCAACTAATTGCATCGGATACAATATTTCTATTAATTTTAACGATCAAAATATTTTTGTTCTCGCTATGGATTATTAGATTAGAGATAAATGGTTGAAATTAAGGTTGGAGTTGTAACTTTCCGATACACAGAAGATAATATAGAGTTGCTACTAATCAGTCAAGAGAATACAATATCTCATGTTATAGGACAACAAAGAGAAAACAAAACAATAGTCGAATCAGCTCTAGAAAATTTACGAGAAAAAACAGGATTGAATCTTTTAGTTGTATCTCTTGAACCAGTCTACGAAATATTACAATTCACAGAAGTAGAAGGAAGGAAGATAGAGGAAAAAATATATTATTTTACTGGAATCTCAGATCCAAGGCAAAGTGCAACCCTGTCTGATTATGATATCGAATATCTTTGGGTTGATCATTTAGGGGGAAGAAATACAATCACAAAAAACATTGACATTCAAGCATATGAGAATGCTAGAAATTGGCTTTATGAAAATGATGAAGCACCATTATTTTTAGCAAATTACTTAGAAAGGCTCCAATTATGAATAAGTAATTGAAAAATCGAAACAAGCGATTGGATTCTCAATAGATGATCTAGATTCATCAACACTTAATCCTAAATTTTTTAGAAGAATACTAACAAGAAATAAATCAAAATATATAAGTAAATGTTTTGTGTGGAGTTAGATAATGCCCGATCGAGATAAAATTCCTTATGAGACTTCATTATCAACTCTACTGTTATCTGTTGTCAGACAAGCTCAAGCAGATGGATTAATTAGTAGGGATGAAGGAGAGCTGATAAACAAAATACAAATTGATGCTCGTGATTTTGAGTCAGAAATAGCAAGAGCCATGAAGGAAGGAAATACGGATTTCAAGGAAATATTTCTAAAAACAAAAGGTAAAATGATAAAGAATGCCACCGAAATCGCCAAAAAAGATGGTGTTATTTCTGAAGATGAGGAAGCAATAATTAATAAATTAATTATTGAATTAGAAAAAGTGGAATTATAGGAGATCAATCTGGTGGATGAACCCAGTAATTTTTCCTTTATTGATGATTTTATTGCTGGATCAGCGATACCTCAAAGTAAATCAAATTTAGAATTTTATCTTCAAAATGATATTAACAACATTGTAACTTTAACCAGTGAGAAACCTCTAGCTTTTCATTATATTGAAAAATTAGATTTTAATCTATTACATTTATCAATTACAAATCCACCAATTTCGAAGGAAATGATTGCGAGCTTTGTTGATTTTCTCTCAAAAGCAAAAAAGAAAAATGAGAAAGTAGTGATACATTGTCAATTTGGTCAGGAAAGAACTGGAATAATGTTGGTCGTCTATTTAATTAAAATTAAAGGGTACAATGTTAAGAATGCAATTTCAGAAGTTAGGACTAATAGGCCAGGTTCATTACAAATGAAAAGCACTTTAGAATTTCTTTTAACTAACTACAATTAGTTTTATGTTAAAAAATACAGAGAAGCTTCAAAGTCTGAAATTTGTTTCTTATTTTAAGTGGTATAACTAGAGAAACGGATAGAGCTTAGATTTTTTTATTACAATAGGAACATGGCTTGTTTTCTTAATCGAATTCATCATCATGTGAAAACTTAATTTCTTTTCTTCACCACAAGAATTACAGTTAAGATGATATGAATCAAGAGCACGTCCGACCAAATCACTTTGAAAAGAATGCATCAATGTGTCAGTTTTCGAGCCACATGAACAAATATATTGATTGATGAGTTTTAAATTGTCATCCATTGATCCATTACCACTATAAAAAGACGTCGATACTCTTTTTATTTTCGATTTTTTATCAGTTGCTTTTTCACTTTTCAATTTATCTTTAAGAGAGTTAATCAAATCTCTATGGCTGAAACCGTCCAGTTGATCCGCTTTGATCATTAGTTCTAATTTACTTGTTTATATATACTATGTATTATCATGCACATGTTATCTGGGTATACATCATTTAATCAATAAGTTACCTAGATAAATGTTAGAAATTTAAAGTATCACATAAGATTAAAGGTTAAAATGAAAAAATACAAAATCTTAAATAAATGTATTTTATCCGCCTAGTGATATCTTAAATTGTACTTAATCAATAAAGAAAGAATTATTCCAAATTTCAAAAAATTTTCAACAAGCAAAAAAGTATAAATTGCTAGTTAAAAACATTCGTTTATTATTATGAGAATGGCATGTTCCTGGTGTGGTAAAATACATTTATTTTCGATTTTTTATCAGTTGCTTTTTCACTTTTCAATTTATCTTTAAGAGAGTTAATCAAATCTCTATGGCTGAAACCGTCCAGTTGATCCGCTTTGATCATTAGTTCTAATTTACTTGTTTATATATACTATGTATTATCATGCACATGTTATCTGGGTATACATCATTTAATCAATAAGTTACCTAGATAAATGTTAGAAATTTAAAGTATCACATAAGATTAAAGGTTAAAATGAAAAAATACAAAATCTTAAATAAATGTATTTTATCCGCCTAGTGATATCTTAAATTGTACTTAATCAATAAAGAAAGAATTATTCCAAATTTCAAAAAATTTTCAACAAGCAAAAAAGTATAAATTGCTAGTTAAAAACATTCGTTTATTATTATGAGAATGGCATGTTCCTGGTGTGGTAAAATACATTTATTTTCGATTTTTTATCAGTTGCTTTTTCACTTTTCAATTTATCTTTAAGAGAGTTAATCAAATCTCTATGGCTGAAACCGTCCAGTTGATCCGCTTTGATCATTAGTTCTAATTTACTTGTTTATATATACTATGTATTATCATGCACATGTTATCTGGGTATACATCATTTAATCAATAAGTTACCTAGATAAATGTTAGAAATTTAAAGTATCACATAAGATTAAAGGTTAAAATGAAAAAATACAAAATCTTAAATAAATGTATTTTATCCGCCTAGTGATATCTTAAATTGTACTTAATCAATAAAGAAAGAATTATTCCAAATTTCAAAAAATTTTCAACAAGCAAAAAAGTATAAATTGCTAGTTAAAAACATTCGTTTATTATTATGAGAATGGCATGTTCCTGGTGTGGTAAAATCTTACCTATTAATTCAAAAGTGAAACATTCTTTGGAGAGTCAAATAAGTCATTCTATTTGTCTTCCTTGTATTAAAAATATGAACATTTTCGATGAAATAGATTTATCCAAAAAAAATTCCCAATTAAGATATGGTCAGGCAGTAATCAATAGAGAAAATAAAATTACCAGTTATGAAACTTTTAATCCAAAAAGAATGATAGAAGTGTTTCCAAATGTCTTGGGAAAAGATTATTTTAAAGAGATCAATCCATCGCTTTCAATAAAATCACTCAAGAATAAATTATCTGGTCTGCGTAGAAGAAAAAATGATGGTCAATTAGAAATGCATTACCTTATTTTGGATGATAAAAATATTCACTTTTCATCAATTGAATTAACTCATTTCAAATCAAGTGGCGATACAGTAATTAATTTTAAATTAGTTCAACAGGAAAATCAATAGAAAATTATAAAAAACAGAAAAATTTAGGTATACTAATAATAACAGAAAATTTTGATCAGCACTGAATGATCATCGATGAAAAAAAATTCAACACAATCAATAGTTTGGATACAAACCAATATAGCAGCTTTAACAAAAGTATCGATGATTTCATCTAAATTAAGTTTTTATCTAATTAATTATGCAATTGGTATATATCGATGAAAAACATGATGCAAAGATGAAATAATATTTAACGATGATATCCGATGATAATATCCATAATCGCATTATGCTGAATTTTAAGAAGTTTTCTTAGAAAAATGAGAATTTATAGCCAAATGTGTAATTATATTAAGGTCGGATAAGGATAAATAATAATGGCATATACTATCAAAAATTATAGTGAAGACTATTTAGAAAGCCAATATGAAATTGGCAATGCGATTTTAAGTAAATGGACTGGTGCTGCCCAATCATCTGTAGAAAGTCTGAAACAAACTTATTCACAAGAAGGATTTGATCCTGAAATGAAATTTTACGCCTTTAAAGAGGATGAGATGGTTGGATTTTGCACAAGTTCCCATATATCAAACCAATCTGAAGATGATCCGAAAAAAGCATTTCTCGAATTTCCGCTTGTCAAAGAGGGACATGATGAAGCATTTGAACAATTATTTTCAACTGCACTTGGAACACTTCGAGATAAAGGGTATAAAGCAGTAAGGAGCAGAGCAGGAGAGGACTGGATTGGTAGTCAAAGTTACATTGAAAAATATGGTTTTACATTTCATTCTGAACTATTTCAGAGAGCAGAATTTGATCCACATACAATTGATATTTCATCTCTCCCCGATGCAGGTCATTTACCCCAACTTGATTTTGAAAAACATACTGATCAGTTAATTGAATTAATAAAAAATGAATACAGTGTCACTGAAGATCAGGCGAAGGCAGCAGTCGATAATCTAATTAGTCTAAGTGACCAAACAATATTCCATGATATTATTTTAGAAGAGGAAAAGATCGTGGGAAGGATGCTAGTCTATTACCCAACAGCAGATCAGAAAGATGTCGTTCTTTTTACTCGAATCCTGACAGTGGGTGAAAAAGATCAAGAGTACCGAGATAGATTAATGAAATCAGCTATTGATAAACTCAGAAAAATACCTGAAATTAAAACTGCTAGAATTTTTCTGGGTGGAAATGTGATTGATCAAGAAAATCCCTATGGATCATTGAAATTCAAATTCGAAGCTCCATTATCATTTTATGAAAGGAAACTTTAATAATAAAATAAATAAATAAGTATCTGCATTTTTTATTTACTAATTATTTTTAATTCTCTACTTATCAGTAAATTAGTTTAAAATTTGAATAAATCAAAAATCAATTGAGCTGATAGGGAAAATTTGATGGAAGAGTGTAAAGATTTAGGAAAGCTTGCAAAACAGAAAGAAAAAGAAATTCCAAGTGAGGCTGTTGAATTGTATATCCAGGCAGCCAATTGTTTTGCAGCGAAAGATAATCAAAAAGATAATAAAACAAATCTAGAAAAAGCGGCTAAATTACTGAGAGAAATAGCTAAATCAATTGAAGACCCTACAGAAGCACTGGCTCATTATGAACAATCTTCTTCAATTTATTCAGATATTGACAAACAGGTTGAAGGTGAAAAAGTTCTACAGGAAGCGCATCAGAAATTTATCCATTCTGCTAAGATGTTACAATCCGAAGCAAATAAAATCGAAGATCTAGAAATAGCTGTAGGAAAATTAAAACAGGCATCTGATTATGCATTAAAAGGGAAAAATGAACAATTATTTAATGAATGTTGGATTGATTCAGGAGATTTTTACTTAAAGAAAGCTAGTCAAATTCAAGATCCAAGAGATGCTCTAAAAATTTATGAAGAAGCTGTTATAAACTATAGGCAAGGTAATGATAAAAAGAAACGACTTACCTCCCTCGAACGAGCTGCTGAAAATTTTTCTAAAAAGGCAAATGAAATTTATAAAACTCAAAAAACGTTAGTCTTAGCTCTTGATAACTATATTCAAGCCTTTACCCTATATCGATCAATAAATGTGAAAGACAAGGCAATACAAAATGAAAAGAAGGCAGAAGAAATTTGTGATATGATTGGCATACCACAAGATTCCATCACAAATTATCTAGAAACTCAAGGAATATTTTCGATCTCTATTTCTGAAAAACAAAAATTAGAATCAGAGAAGGAAGAGTCGCATGTAGATCTGGATACGAAAAGTGATCAAACAAGAATAGAAGAAAATGAAAGAGCCATTGTAAGTAAAGAATCGTTGGAATCAGATCGTGAAGTACTACAAGCAGATCAGGAAAAGCCCCAACCTGAAATTAAAGAACCTTATCCTGAAGAAATTTCAGAGACAGAAATCGAAATAGTTGACGAAAAAATATCTGAACCTGTAGTTGAAACCATACCCATCCAAGAGGAAAAAATAGAACAAGATCGTGAGTTTGATACTCTAATTAATAAAGTACCAGAAGCAAAATTAGAAGTCCCTCCGGTCATCCCAGAAATCTCTAAAGAAATAACCCCTGTGGCCAAAGAATTGGTGGATCAGGATATTGAAAACCCAATTGAAAACCAGGAAGTATCAGAATCAGATGTTGAAATTCCAATAGATACTCAAGAAATATCGGAACCGACCATTGAAATTCCTCTCGATACAATGAAAGACGATAAATCAGATTTCTTAGAAGATTTTGATTTTGAAAACAAAGAAGGATCTTCCATCAAGAATCGAATTAAATCCGAATTACGAGGTCAGAGTCAAAGCCCATCGACAGACATCGAAGAAGGGAAGAAAAAAACTGCAGATATAGAAAATCTATTTGATGATGCTTTAGATGAATCTATGGAAGAGTTTCTTTCAGATTTTGACGATGTAATTATTGTAGAGAAAGGTGGAAAACCGGTAATAACTGGTCCAATCATTGAAATTTTAAGAGAACAAGGATATATTAAAGAGGATCTTTCAAAAGAAGAAGAATTGCAAAAAGTTCCAGAGTACCAAATTTTATTGATAATTATCAAGGAACATCCTCTACCATTAGAAACAATTGAGGAAAGATCAGATATTGACTCCGTATCAATGGTAATTTCTAATTTACAAGCTGACAATCTGATTGAGCAAACCAATGATTATCAATGGACTATCTCAGAAAAAGTAAAGGAAAATATAAGAGAATTTATGTCTCAAACTTTAGCAGAAGGGAAAAGTAAGTTCGAAGAGCAAAGATCGAATATCATTAGAGACTCAAAATATGAGCATCTTCTAATAGTTACACTTTACAAATTTGGAGTTATCCCAGAATTAGATGTATCAGTAATGGAACTAATGCAGATTCCAGAATTTGCTGTAATTAAGACGATTAAAGACAATGAACCTGCAGAATTTAATTTAATTGCAGAAGTCGTGAGCGAAATCCCACCAGTACAAGTAACTAGAATGTTGTCAAGATTAGAAACAGAAGAAAGAATCAGACAAAATACAAATGGTCAATGGGAATTATCGAATAAACTTGCAAAAGAATTAGTTATAAAAAGAGAATAATACTCTGAGTTTAATAAATTCTAGAAATTTCGAATTTAACCTTAGTAAATTTCACTTGATTAAATAGCTGAATAGAGACCATAATTATTCGATTTCTATAATATTTTTTTAAAATTCGCTTAAATTTGATGTATAGAAGGTTTTCAAATTCAATAAAGTACAAAATTGAAACCATAGCCACTAACCTTATTTATTGATACCCCACCTAGCACATAGAACAGTGAAAGAATTCTGTTCTTTCAAAAGGAGAAACAAACAATGGCATCCATTGATCCAGATTTCAAAGATAAACTCAGCGTAACTTCAACCCATGAAGAATATGGTTACAAAATTTGGGGTGAATTTTCACCTCCAACAAAATTGAGCATCCACGGTGACAGAGTTGCCGTCGATTTTGACATATGCATAGGCGATGGAGCTTGTGTTGATGTCTGTCCAGAAGATGTATTTGAATGGCTAGAATATGAAGGTCATGCAGCATCTACTAAAAAAGCAGCACCTGCAAGAGAAGACGATTGTATCGAATGTCTTGCCTGTGAGGATGATTGTCCAGTTGTAGCAATCAAAATTTACCCTATGTAAAATTTCACGGATATTAAAATCTAAAATTATCAAATTAATTCAATAATTAATAGCGAAGCCTATATTGAAAATGAAGCGCATAATGCAACCTAGTTGTTTTGAATTAAAAGTAAGTATAGACTCATTAATTTTTATAGATATTTTCTTGTTAATATATTTTAGGATTTTTAGGATACTAAAATAATTAGATCTATCTCATCAGAAAGATAATGTCAAATGTTATCACAATGAAAACATGAAGAAAATGCAGGGTAATTGCTATAAAAAATAACGCCCCTAGTAATAATTTTCTCCAATTTTGAGAATGATTTTCTTTTGCAGAAAAATTATTTTGGGTTAGAAGTACAAAAATCATAAAAATAATGGTCAGCCAAGATGTCAACAACCAGAACATAACTGTGACATTTTGTAGAGTATTTATCCTATAACTTGAAGCCTTACTTGGTTCAAAATTAGTAATAATTAACCACGTCCAAGAAGAGATAAAGGAGATTATAGCTGATATAACTGCCAAAATACTTAACTTTCTTAATATAAAGATGTTAGTCTCTCTCAATTCTAATTGCGTATATTTCTGAATCGGTCCAACCGGTTAATCGTTTTAATAACCATTTTATCTGTCCTAAATGTTCCAATTCATGAAATAATAATGAAACAAAGGAATCCTCTCTTGGAATTCTACCTCTTAGTGGAGTATCAATAATTTCTCTCCAGCCTTCATCACCAACTTTGAGAATTTGTTCTTGGAGTTTTTCTGTTGTTTTTTCTAAAGCCACGCGTATTACACTTAGACTGATATTCTTTTCTAACTGAGCTGCAGTCATTAAAGCCAACGTATGAAGTTCTATTGGTTCTTTACTAATTACCCCTGAAATCCATTTCATCCCCGTAAGCAAATGACGAAAAAGTGATTCCGGGGACCAAGATTCATACTCGACAGACTTATGAAATAATTGCTTATCAACTTGTTCAAATCCCTTCAGCAAGACGGTCCTCCTATGTACAACATCTTGAAATAATTTAATATGTTCCACAACAATAAATTTGGTCCATCAGTTAATAATGCATTTATTTGTTGATATTTTGACGCTTCAACTTCGCCATTCAAATATTCATGAATCACAATATATATTCTATATGAATCATATATTATCTTGACATCTAATTTGATTTTACTTTATGATGATGATTGTGGAATTTGTACAAAATTCAGTAAATTAATTGGAAGAATATTACCTAAACTTCCAATCGTACCCATGCATCAAAAGAAAATAATGACAATTGGTATACAAAAAATGGGGAAATATACATATTGGAAAAGCTTTCACATGGTTGAAAATGGAATCTGGACTACGGAGGATCGAGCAATCACACAATTAGCCTCCATATTTCCGCTGGGAAAATTATTAGGGTTTTTAACCACTGTTCAACCCGTGAAAATAATTTTATTAAAATTCTTAAATCTGATGCAAAGAAGAAGACAAGTTGAATGCTCCATTAATTGAAATATTAAATATAAGTAAATTAATTAAATTAGATTAATCTTTGATTTCAGTTTCTGGGATTATTTTAAAGAATTCCAAAATAAATCTAGATACAGCAATAGCCTCATCTTTAGGTAGAATTGATTCTGTCACTCCCATAAAATTATCAATAATTCGTACATCCTCATCCTCATCAATAATTACTTGTACATAATCAGATACTTTTTTGTCAACTAAAATTTCCAATTCTTTTTCAGTAAGAATTAAATCTTCTTCTATTTCATTATTCTTATCCGTCATATCATAATTATATGGATGGTAATAAATATACTTATTCTTTGAAATTTCGTACATATTCGATTTTATATTGGAATTTACAAAATTCAATAGAATTTGAATCTTAATTTTAGAGACTGAATTCACTAATTTGTTACATATTTTGGTAGGACTACAATCATCAATAATCCAGCCACTACATGCATTAGCATTAATGAAATTATGACAAACACGTTAGCACCTTCAACTCTAAACGGCATAGAAAATGACAGGAGAAGAAAAATTATTGCAATAATTCTAAATAATCTTACTGGTTTCTTAGTAATCTCAGGGGCAATCGCAAATCCCATTATACCGAGGACCATTTGAATTATAGATACAAAAATAATCTCAGAAACAGGAATTGGGTTTTTTGTTGATGGATTTATCACTTCATCGGAGAAAACATCGAATTGATCAGCTATAAAATATATAAATGAATTTATAGAAATTGCAATTACAATGACTGCAAGTCCATATTTTATAAGTTTACGATTATCTACAGTTTCAATTTCGGACATATTCTATATAAATTTGAATAAAATTATAAAAGTTAAACTTTTGCTTGTCTGATTTATTCATTTATCCATTTATTTAAGTTTGAAATTGTTCTTAAATTAGGTCATTTCTAGGTTATGTATTCGAACTAATTTTTTAATTGATGAAGCCCCACAAATTAATGATAACATATGTTTAATTTGACTACTGAAGTCGATCGATCCATAGAATGGACCAAGCAAGTGACATTGTCAAACTTTTTTTCCCTTATATCCCAAATTGAATGATTAAATTTTGAAGTATTTTCATTATAAAATTTATATTTTACAAAGCGATTATGGATATTCGCACATAAATCACATTAAAAATCAAACAATTGTACAAATTAAAGAGATAAAACATAGAAAATTGCACTTTATTAATGTATTTTTTTGTGAAAAAGTAATGCGTGTCAAACTACTTTCTTTTATACTATATGTTACTATTAATTATATAGGAAGTGATTCCTACCATGGCTGTAACAGAATATAAAGAAGTACTAGACACAAGCGGCCTTTCATGTCCGCTACCTGTTTTGAAAACAAAAAAAGCAATGAAGAATTTGGAAATTGGCGACCTAATAAAAGTAATTAGCACGGATGTAGGGTCAAAGAAAGACATTGCAGCTTGGGCCAGAATGACTGGTCAAGAGCTGATTGACACATTTGAAGATGAAGGAAAATACATTTTCATTGTGAAAAAAATGAAATAAATATTTTCATAAAAGAAGAAAAACGAGAGATGGAACTATGACAGAAGAAAAACGAAAGAAATTAGCAATTATCGCAGGTAATGGAACTCTTGATAAAGCGTATCCACCATTAATTATTGCGAGCACTGCAGCTGCAATGGATTTTGAAGTTGCAATATTTTTTACATTCTATGGATTAAACATCATAGACAAGAAGAAAATGCACAAATTAAAAGTCCCTTCATTAGCAAACCCTGGAGCCCCCATGCCTATACCAAACATAATTGGAGGGCTGCCAGGAATGACTTATGCTGCGACAAAAATGATGTCTAGATGGATGCAAAGGGAAGGAGTAGCAACGATTCCACAATTAATTGAGGCCTGTATTGAAGGTGAGGTAAAAATGATCGGTTGCCAAATGACGATGGATGTAATGGGTGTGGACAGAGAGGATTTAATTGACGAAGTAGAAATTGGCGGTGCCGCAACATTCCTTGAATTTGCAGCCGATGCTGATATCACACTCAATATGTAAATAACTTCTAAATAGTATTTTGAAATACAAATCCAATAACCTATAAGATAATTAAAATCAAATAAAGAGATAATTGTATATTTTTTACACTACAATTTCGGAAATTATCTTATTAATTTACCCTATCATAGCATTGATAAAGTGTTGATTTGCTTACAAATTTGATATGGATGCAATCAATTGACAAGATAATTTCTAATAACAGATTCTTGGATCAGCTGGACCAGAGAATTACTGAATTTTTAGATAAATATGGTTTTATCCTATTACGATATTCGATCGGGATAGTATTCATTTGGTTTGGTGCACTGAAACCATTTGACAAAAGTCCAGCTAATGAATTGGTTGAAAATACAATTGTATTTATCCCTCCTGAAATTTTCATACCTATCTTAGGGATTTGGGAAATAGCGATTGGATTAGGATTAATTATTCGTAGATTTAATCGAGTAGCAATTTTTCTACTATTCCTTCAAATGCCAGGAACGATGCTCCCTCTAATACTCCTCCCCGAAGTATGCTATGTCACATTTCCTTTTGTTCTTACATTGGAAGGGCAGTATATTATCAAGAACTTGGTATTGATTAGTGGAGGTATAGTAATTGGTGGAACTGTACGTAAGCCTTCTGAGGATAAATATTACTGAAAATAAATTATGAAATCTCAAGAAATTGTAGATCGAAAATATTGAGTTTTTATTACTTTAATTCAGTTTAATTAGGTTCCTACTATATTATTCCACACAATTTTCTTTTTACTTCTATGTTCATATAATATTTAAATAGGATTAAGGCGTATGTTATATCATTATATGTTGTGTTGTTATGCAAGATATTCAATTGTTACCTATTATACTTATTTGGTCACTTTTCGTGATCGCAGCGATTGTTGTTGGGATTAAACATTTCATTGTCCTGACAGGAATAAGCGACCTCATCTCTTATGATACCGAAGATGATGAAAGATGGACTGATGAAGATTGGGATGATGAAGGGTGGGATGATGACTTCATTCTTGAAAATTATGACAATCTTGAGGTTGAGCCATATATTATGGAAAAATCCTCCAAGGAAGTTAAAATTCTTGAAGCTCCTTTTTGATTGACTCCTTGGTTATCTCTTTTATGGCTCATTCATTGAGTAAAATTGTCCTAAATTCGAAATGTATTTTAGTAAAACCAGAAGCGAAAATTAATTTCGAGAACCTAATTGATTCTTTAAAATGGGAAAAAATCATTGACGATAAAATAAATAAACCGTCTAAAGGCTAAAATATCTAATATTAATGCAAAGTTGAAAAAATGGTAAAATGTAATTTTTAAAATCCCATTTTAATTTAAATTAAGCGACTATACGAAGGTCAAAACGACGATATACGACAATCGTACCAATCTGGTATTTTTATTACGAAAAAATAAGATATTGCAATATTATCGGAATTAAATAATCACATATCCATCATAATACAGTTTATTTTGATTTTTTGCTCAATAATTCAATATATTGTACACATCGATCATTTTGTTTAAATACCATAATGTGCATTCTTAAATGATGAGTAACTTAAGTTTAGAAACCGTTAACAAACCCGAAATTGAAACCAAAAATCACTCCATAGTCGATTTATTTCATGCTTATTGCAGTCATGAATTTGGATCTGAATCATGGTCTGATTTGATGAAATTATCAAATTTCAGTGAAATGATTAATCACTATCAACCAAGACATGGAGATTCTATATTTAGTGTATTGGCAGATATTGCATGTGAAGTCCGCAACATTGAGATCAAGACCCTTTTGAGCGATTTTTCCACTTTCATAAATAAATATTATTGATTACACTGATATACCAATCAATGTTAAGTTTGGCAAATCAAATAATTTAACATTCCTAAATCATTCCAGGTTTATCAATTCTTTATAATGCATTTTTTACTTATGATTATAGAGATATAAGAAATAGAAAATTATCAATTCTAAAACCAATTATTGTAAGTCTTAAATCTGAAATAAATCAAATATCTCAAGTAATAAAATAAGACTAAATATCAAACTCAATCAATGAACACAAGAACAATGTTTACCTCAAATGATTTCAGAATTTTAATAAAAGGTTTCACTGTAACTTTACTAATTATTGGGATCTTTTTTCCAATTGTAAGTGTAGAAGTTCAAATTGAATCTACAGACAATATGTTTGAAGATTTTGAGGATGACTATTTAATTATGAATTCAATTTCAGTTTCCCAAGCTTCAATTGAAGAATTGAATGATCAAGTTATTTTTAATGAAAAAGAGGAAAATAGAGTAATTAGCTTCATTTTATTGTTTCTTGTAATAGCGTGTGTTGGAGTTTTAACAATTTCTATTTTTGCACATTTGCTGGAAATTGAATCGAAATTTTTTGGACAACGATATTCAACAGCAGTTGGGTATGTTGCATTCTTATTAATTTTTGTAATTATTTTCTTAAAGAAATTTTTGTTGGAATCTGATTTGTCATCAGTTAATGGTAAACTACTCTCGGAGAATATTGAAACATCAAGGGGTGATGTAACAGTATATATGACAGTAAAGGAATCTATATATTACACATTGATGCAAGTTTCATTAATATCTTATGGAGTATTACCTATAACTAATAAATGGCTAGTAGAACGAAAGTAGATCCTTGAGGATTCTATGAAATATAAATTTATTATAATTTGAGTAGGTAATAAATGTTATTTACCTTGTAAAATAGGAACGATTAATGGAATTAACAGAGATTGAAATCAAATTTAATAAACTAAAAATCCCAAATGATCTCGAATATCCAGAATTGCTAAAATATCTAAAAGAAGGAGTTGAAAATGCATTACAATTCTCGCAGAATGTAGACAACACTTTCTTTCATCAAGAATGGAACTCAGAAGAAATAGCGAATAGCGTTAATCATGATATTCCTTCAAAATCGATTGAATTTAAATCACAACTCACATTCATTAAAGAAAAGTTAATTCCCTATTTTCCATCGACAGGATCAAGTTCCTTCCTTGCTTATGTACCCTCCGATCCAATGCCTCAAAGTATGATTATTGCAGCTTTAACTCCATTTTTCAATCAATTTGTTGGTAGTGTACAAGGATCTCCTGGTGGAACTGCAATCGAGAGCCTTGTAATTCGATGGATAGCCCAACTATTAGATCTACCTGAATCTGCATTTGGATGTTTTACTTCTGGAGGATCAATGGCAAATTTAACTGGCATTTATACAGGATTGATTCATCAACTCATGAAAAATGGGATTGATTTCAAAGAAGATGGACTTATTGGTAGCAAAAGACCACGAATTTATATTTCTGATCAGACACATAATGCTATAGAAAAAGCAATACTTGTTTTAGGTCTTGGTTACAATAGCATTCACAAGATTAAAACAGAAGATGATTATCGACTTACCAAAGAACTAGTTGAAAAAGCAATAAAACTAGATGTTGAAGAGTTTGGTGACACCATAATTCCACTGATGATAGTTGGAACAGCTGGAACTACAAATACTGGTGCAATAGATGATTTGAATGGATTACGTGAACTTTGTGACAAATACGATTTATGGTTTCATATTGATGGGGCTTATGGAGCATTTTCCAAGCTAAGTGATTTGG
>MDVR01000045.1 GCA_001940725.1 Candidatus Heimdallarchaeota archaeon LC_2
TCAGCAAAACATTTGGTATTCCTGGATGGAGATTAGGATATTATTATGGTCCCGAAGATTTTGTGAATGAGTCTATGAAGGTCCAAGATACAACCACAATTTGTGCGCCTGCCCCTACTCAATATTTAGGAATAGATCTTCTGAGAAACCGTCATTCTATTATTCCAATTCACAAAGAATTGATGAAGACGAATCACAAATTGGCAAAAGACTTGCTAGAAGAGATAAATTGGTTAGAAACAGAGGGTGGAAATGGAGCGTATTATTTATTTCCTCAACAAACTACTGGAAAAAATTCAGAGAAATTGGCTCACGAGTTAATAGTTGATCACAAAGTTGCGCTTGTTCCTGGATCAGCATTTGGAAGTAATTTTTATGATTATTTCAGAATATCATTCGCTAATGTTAAAGAAGAAGAATTGAAAGAAGCATTTTCTAGATTGAAAAAAGTAAACTAGTAAAGAATCTATTCACAGATTTCTCTTAAATATATTTGATTATTGTTTTTTGTTCAGTCAATATTCTTAGCTGGTTGTTCATCAGATTTAGGTAATTCTTTTTTTGCTGGAGGAATAATTTGTGGCTGAGTAGATCCCAAAAGATTAGTTATAGTTCCGGTTAAGTCCGCTGGAAAGGGTAGTATCACTGTACTCGAGTTTTCTGTGGAGATCTCTTGAATTGTTTGTAGCAGCCTCAAGGTTATTCCTCCTGGCGTACGAGACATTAGTTCTGCAGCTTGTGCTAATTTTGATGCAGCTTGTAATTCTCCCTCTGCAAGGATAACTCGGGATCTACGCTCTCTTTCAGACTCTGCCTGTTTAGCGAACGCTCTTTTCATATTTTCAGGCAATTCTAGGTCTTTTAACTCTACTTTTGACACATCGACTCCCCAAGCATCTGAAGCCTCATCTAATAGGCCTAGAAGCTTTTTATTGATGTTATCTCGATGCGCCAAAAGGGTGTCCATTTCTACTTCACCGATCACAGAACGTAAAGTTGTCTGAGAAATTTGACTAACCGCATATTGAAAGTTCTGAACCTTGATTACAGCCTTAGCAGGGTCACTAACACTATAAAAAACCGCCGCATTTACAATTACAGGAATATTATCTTTTGTAATTGCTTCCTGTCGTGGAACATCAATTACTTTAGTTCGCAAATCAACTAATACGGATTTATCAAAATATGGTATAATCCAAAACATTCCTGGACCTTTGATTCCCTCGAATCTTCCTAAACGGAAAATCACTACTCTTTCATATTCTTTTACCATTCGAAGTCCAGAAAATAGAATCAAAAGAAGAATGATTGCACTACCAATAATTATGGGTATATAATCTACCATTGTAATTGATTATATACAGTAGTTAGTAAATAAATTATTCCTCTATACACATCTGAAATTAGTAAAAATTAAGAGTTATTGAGTTTAACTCATTATATTGAAAGGATTATTCTTTTATTTACATAAATCATATTCAATTTATGAATTGTGGTAATTGTGGAAATGCAAATGAACAAGGTTCTGAATTTTGTTCAAGCTGTGGAACTAAACTAAACTTAGCAAATGATTCGCTTCCAAATTCTCAAACATCCACGTCACCTCCCCCATATGCATCTCGTGGTAAATTATATAGAAGTCGAGACGATAGGTGGGTTGGAGGAGTCTCTGGTGGTATTGGAGAACATTATGATATAGATCCAAATATGATCAGAATAATTTGGCTTATCTTGATATTTGCTGGTGGAACTGGTGTTTTAGCATACATTATTGCATGGTTTATTATCCCAGAAAATCCAATTGTCAAGCCTCGTAGTTATTAATTCTAATAATTAATATAATTAAATTTATGGATCAATTGAAATAACCAATAATTCATCCCCTTCTGGATGCTGTACTAATTCATAACCACCAAGATCCCCTGTAAAAACAATGTTACAATTTGAACTTAACAAAACAGATCCAGTTTCTCCTAGCAGCGTGTTTCTACTCAATCCTATTGTTTCTCCAGCCCAATCAGACCAAATAGCAAAAAAATCTGCCAACGTTGGTATACGTCCATAATTCGAAGGTAACTCTAAATGGACTTTGCCACTAGAATCATGAGTATGTATTGGTTTCATTCTAGAACCATATACACCAATATCTGCCGCAAGCCCTTTTGATTCATCGAAAATTAGAAAACTAATAAAAAAATGATAATGAAGCCCTATATCATTGTGACCATCTAACCATACATCCTTGAGATATGTAAAATCTTTAGCCTCTCCGTTATTGGGGATAATACTTTGATCATTATTATCATTTGGATTAATAGAACCTAATTCACCGGAAAATACACCTCCGAATGCTAAAGCAACAATTATGATAACTCCTACAATAATTGCCTTAACCTGAGTCGACCCATTGTTTTTGTTTAATTCCTTAATTAATTGCTTTTTAGACGCAACATTTTCAGGTTTAAGATGATCATACATGTTTTTATCGTATTCGGGGACATCTTGATGAGCTGATGTTTCTGGTTGTAATTTATTTTTCTTCTTAATTCTTCGGCTAATCTTTGTTAACTGACCTTCAATATAATAATAAATAAGGTTTTTGAATTAATTTCTTGTCAATTCATCTTACTCATTCAATTTTCTAAATATATAATATTGCAGCAATTGCTGGGTTATCCCAATTCAGTTGATATTAATATACTATCACTGAAAAACATCACTAGAATTTCTATATTACCTTTCTAGCCAAATCAATACAATTTCAAATAGTAATACCGCTGATTATTTGAAACATATTTCGTTTTTTCATCTAAAATCAGCTGAAAAGGCTTATTATATAATCTACAACAATATTTATTACATTTTCGCGTAGTTTTTCAAAATACTAGATTTCTAGAGAATCATGGTCATTCTTTATAAATGACATGTTTCAATATTTGGTGAAGCTAGGTTTTTTGCAACATCGCAAGGTAACCTTTAACATCTAATTCAAAATTAATGAAATGGGACATGAACAAGTTTAATACAACGTATAATGAGGGTTCAATCGAGGTTATTGTTGGAACGATGTTCTCAGGAAAGAGTCGTGAATTATTGTACCGGGGAACTCGCGCAGAAAGATATGGTCAGATTCCGGTATATTATTTCAAACCATCCATTGACACTCGAGATGGGGAATATATCAATTCAAGGGATGGAATAACCAAGAAAGCATCGCTATTCAAACAAAGCCGAGAGCTCCTTGAAAAACTGAATGATAAACCAGGATTGGTTTTGATTGATGAAGCACAATTCGCTGATAAAAATATTGTATATGTGAGTCAATTACTTAAGCGGAAGGGGTACAACATAGTAATTTCAGGCCTACCAAATGATTACCGAGGTCAGCCATTTGGAGTAATGCCTGAATTAATGGCTCTCTCAGACGCTCCAATTAAAAATATATTTTCTGTTTGCAATATAGATGGATGTCACAATGATGGAGTATTACCACAAAGGTTGCGAAATGGGGAGCCAGATAGTGCATTAAGTCCAACAATAATAATTGAAGGTAGTGATAATAAGGATAAAATTGAATATGAACCAAGATGTGAATTACATCATAAAGTACCAGAAATTGACAAATATTTGGAAAAACAAATGGAACCCAAGGATTGTTAAGGTTAATAATTATTATCTAGAACAAGTAATAAATTATTAGAATTACTCTAAACTATATTTCTACTAATCTAATGATTTGTATAATTTTATTAAACTAATTTTTTCGAGAAAATTGATAAAATTCCGGTTTTTTAAGCTCAGGTAAGGTGAATTTGGGTAAAAGCATTGTTCTAATGGTTGAAAGTTCGGGAAACACTCTATACTTGGTGGTCTCATCTAGATAATCAACCCCCGCACTTCCTCCGGTACCTACTTTTCGTCCAATAATCCTCTCTACCATTCGTGCATGTCTAAATCTAAATATAACCATCTGCTCTTCTAATTCAACAATAGTGTCAATTAATTTCCTTGGCCAAGAGAGTAATGGTAATTCTCGATATGATTCAATGAACAATATAGCGGTTCGAACCCTACGCATTCTAAATTTTTCAACCTCTGTCACATCATTTGCAAAAAGGAAATCAGTTGATTGTTTTAGGCTAATATCAAATCGGTTACGTATTGCATCAATATCATCATTATTACTGAAATTGCTAATCTGGTTATCGAACATTTCTTTTACATTGTCTAGATAATTTTGAATAAATGAATTTACAATATCTTCATCATTCTCTTCATTAGGGCTGGACCCCTGAATTGGTGTTCGATACAGCCATTTATGAATTGCATCTCTGAGTGATAAACTTTCTTTTGCATTACTTATTCGATCTAAAATATCCTTCCCTGCTTCTGAATTTACTGCGGTGTCAAGTATATATTTAATTGGGTCATCGTGACCCTGTGCTTTACGCTGAGTTAATTCTAATCCAAGTAATAATTCCATTTCTCTCATTTGAAATGATTGAAAACCACTAGCAGTCCCTAGTTTTTCTCTAAACATCAAAAAATCTTGAGGAATCAATGTTTCCATTAGATCAAAATGTTTTACTGCAGATCGCAGAATTACATTAATTCTATCTATATGATGTACAACTAACGGAATCACATCTTCTTCTACAGATTCTTGAGACATTTTTTTTGTTGCTAGCTTGATTTCTTTTAGTATCAATTTAAACCAAAGTTCAAAAACTTGATGAATAATAATGAAACTCATTTCATCTTCAGAAATGGCATCTTCATCGTTTTCTACACCACCTTGTAGTTGTAGTAGTTTTGGAATATTCAAGTAGTCCCAGTATATAACTGTCTGATCCATAGATGATCCATTTCTTGGTTATTGATAAATTAAATGCTAACTGGGTAGTTTATCGGTCAACGTATTTTGTAGATAATTTTCTAACAAAAATCAATGTGACAAGTGTGATTCCTATGAAAAATGACTGTATATTCAAATCATCTTGTTTAGCTGGTTCGCTAGGATTTTTTAGTGAATTCAAATTATATCGAATCATTTTTGTATAAATTTCAGCTCCTTCTATGCCTGGTAAAGGAGTCAAGAACGCAATTTTAGCCCCCGTATTGGATGCTAGTTGATCTACATCTGAACCAGCTTGAGTTTTTGATGCAATGATAAGATTAATGTTTTCTTTTTTCATCAAATTTGTCAATTCTTGAATGTGAAGCGGACTTGGATCAACTCCTTCATGTTCTTCAATTGCACCCATTCTTTCAAAGCCGAGTAAATCTAAGAAATAAAAGAAAGCAGGGTGGTCAACAACAACTTTTGTGCCATTGTATAGCTGGGAGGCTTGTTCAATTTCGGTTAATAATGATTGAAGTTCAGATTCATACAATGCAAAATTTGTATCCAATATTTCCGATTCCAATAAATCTAAATCTTCAAAATGGTTTTTTATGTTTTCGACCATTATGAGTGCATTTATAGGAGAGAGCCAAAAATGAGGATTTTCGGCTTCAATAATTGGATCATATTCTAGGATTGTTTCTAAATTTATAACGTTGAAGACCTTAGGTGCAAGATTTGGATTATCCTGGATGAAATCTGTTAACCATTGGTCGATTTGTTCATGTCCAATGGCCAATATTACATCGGCTTCTTGTAGATTAATTAAATCACTCGCAGATGGTTCAAAGAAATGTGGATCTATAGATCCAGAGATAATACTCTCCACACTTCCATGTTCTCTTAAGAGGGCGTTTGCAAAATTTCCAAGATAATTCATTGTTGTAGTAATTTTAACATCGTGTGATGAAATTGAAGTATTTTGATTAGCTAAGGTTCCATTCGTGTTTATTAGTAGTAATGTTAAAAGTAAAATATTAAGTATTATAACTAATAAATGCTTAAGACTCATAAATTTCCCACTTTACGAACCTTCGTAAATATATTTAAAACTATGTTTGCCTTACATTTATTTATTGTAAAAATACTTCAATTATTAGAAATCATCTAAAATTATAAATTACTGCAGTTTACGAATCAACGTAAAATTGATTGCTTTGTTAAAGACACGTAATAAAATCATTTCGAGCTAGTTCCAAATCTTAATATTCCATTCCAATAATGTCACTAATGATACATGGTATTGATGATAAGCAATGATAGAAATGAGTGATGAACAGATTACTGAGGAATTTTTAAATCTAGGTGATAAAGATAAATCTGTAATAATCTACATTTATGAAATAAACAAGAATATTAAGCCAGGTGATATTGCAAAAAGATTACAATTACCACATTCAACCATAAATTCAGTTATTAAAAGACTTGTTAGCAAGAAATTGGTTAATTGGAAAGAATATGCTTACGTGGAATTAACTACACAGGCAAATAAAATGGCAGCACATCATTTGAAACATCATATCATAATTCATCATTATTTTGAACATGAATTAGATCTGTCAAACCAAGATGCCCATGAGGAAGGATTAAGAATCGCTGGTGTAATTTCTTGTCCTACTGTGATTAGGATGAAGGCCAAGATTCCCGATTGCGAATTGTCTCCTTGCAAGGTATACATGTGATTAAAATGACATCAGTTGACGACTTTATACAATCTTTGGAATACGAATGGATGCAGCGAGCTGTTATTTCAGCTGTCTTAATTGGGATTATATGTTCTATTATTGGGGTTTTTATTATATTGAGAGGGATGATATTTTTGGGAGAGGCAATTGCTCACTCTGCATTTGCTGGAGCTGCTTTAGCAATATTGTTAGGTTTTACAGATCCAATATTATTTATTCTGGTTTTTGGTATTGTAACAGCCTTGGGTGTAAATTTCATCAATGAAAAGAAATTGATGAATGATGACGTGATAATTGGAATTTCATTTACATCATTCATGGCCTTAGCCATTCTGTTTATTGGATTAATGAAAACTTATAGTTCTAATGTTCAAAGTATTTTGTTTGGTAGAATTTTATTGATTACTCAAAGAAACTTCCAACTACTAGTAATTTTCTCTATAATAATCACAATTACAATTTTGGGATTGAAAAAGGAGTTATATTTCATTTCATTTAATGAGGAACTAGCACGAACATCTGGGATTAACGTTTCAAGAGTAAATTATATTTTCATGATACTGATTGCTTTAGCAATTGATGTATCAATAACAGCAATTGGGGCGATTCTAGTTTTTGCCATGTTAATAACTCCTGCAGCAGCAGCATTTCAGTGGACCTATAAATTAAACAAAATGCTAGTGCTAGCAGTATTTTTTGGAGTTGTATCCTCTTTTGGTGGATTATTCCTTTCTTTCATTTATGATCTACCTTCAGGTGCTACAATTGTTCTTTTATCAACCTTCATTTTCATAGTTTCCTTTATACTTTCACCTAAACATAGGGAATTCCAAGCTGAAGAACTAACAAGATTCCAAATTGATCCACTAGATGATCGTACTCCTCATTTTCATGCAAGTGAACATCTAACTAATGAGGAATTCAAAGAACATATAAGAGAAAAATCAGAATCAAAACTAGTAATGGAGGAAAAATAATGATTGAACCTCAAGAACAACTAGAACTAATCAGTTTACGACATGTAGATGTATATTACAACGATGTACAAGCATTGTGTGATATAAACATGAAAATCTATGAGGGCGAATTTTTGGGTATTTGTGGTCCTAATGGATCGGGAAAATCTACATTGTTCAAAACAATTTTGGGTACCACTGAATTACATTCAGGTGAAATCCTATTTCATGAAGGAAAACTTGGGGATAATGGACATAATCTTCAGCATTTAGGATATGTACCACAGATGGAAGCAGTTGATAAAAACTTTCCAGCATTGGTAAAAGACATAGTTATGATGGGTCGCTCATCAAAGTTAGGATTGTTTAAACGAGCAAAAAAAATAGATCATGATGCAGTGAATAATGCAATGATTGCTCTAAATGTTGATCATCTAAAGAACAAACCTATTGGACAACTGAGTGGTGGTCAATTACAAAGGGTGATGGTTGCTCGAGCATTAGCACAACAACCCAAAGTGTTACTACTCGACGAACCAACATCAGCAATGGATTTGAAAATGACTGCCTCATTTATGGAGCTAATTAAAAAAATCAACATTGAGAAAAATTTAACTATTGTATTAATTCATCATGATCTTCATCTGATGAAAGATTATGCTACAAGAATGATTTGTATGGATAAATCTATAGAGTGGGTGGGGTCTCCAAACGATTCAGCCTTGGATGATACCCTTCTTAGATTATTCTTTTACAATACAGCTCATTAACTATTCAAATTTAAATGATAATTTAACTTTGGCTCTATAATGACTAATTTTATTATTATCGCCTATTTTAGCATCCAATTGAATCACTTCTACAATTCTTAAATTTCTTAATGTTTTAGTTGCGCGATCTACTACATTTTGAACGGCTTCTTCCCAACTTGTTGGAGAAGTCCCCACGAGTTCTACTATTTTATATGTGCTTAAATC
This sequence comes from Candidatus Heimdallarchaeota archaeon LC_2, assembly GCA_001940725.1. Next base: position 8,522 of record MDVR01000045.1, read on the forward strand.
TTCCATTGTTAACACCTGTTATCAATATATAATAGACTTCTCTCTTAAATTCTAGCTACACTAATTGATTTATTTCTCAATTCAATTAAATTTACATTGTTTTAATTAATTTATTATAAAATCTTGAAAATGCTAAGTGAAAAGATAAATTGAAATTTGACTCAGCTGTATTTACATACACCTTAATATGTGAATAGTTCTTTTTTTATAAAGGTGTTTAATAACAAATGTCTTTAGAAGATGATGTTATAGAAATCTCAGATTCAATTGTAGAGCAATTAATGCATTCAAAATATAAACTAGTTTTCTCTGAAAAATTAGAAAGAAAGGTTTATACTCTATTTGAATGGGTTGATAAGTCCATTTTTAAAAAACATAAAAAACTATTTGGATACACTGATATTGGTTGGACAGTTAAGCATCCAAAGCAATTAATCAGAGTCCTAATTTCAGAGGGAATTTGGAGCTGTAATGATCTTGAAGATGAAGCAGAAGACTTGTAATTAGTTTTTTACTGAAATATTTAACAACTTAACAGAATTTCTCATTTTAAATGTGAACTAACACTATATTTTCAAGTATCGAGATTACTAATGTTTTAGTGAAACATATCTATTGAGTTGGAAAATAAATGAATAAAACTCTAAAAAAAAGTGAATGGACACCAAGATCAAAGGCTTTTATAATAGCTGATGAAGATGTTGATGGTGTTTGTTCCGCAGCAATTGTTGGTAAGCGTTACAACAATTCTGCTTGTGAATTCGAATTTGTAAACGCTAGAAGCTTAGGAGATGCTTTAATATCTCAGATAAAAAAAATTAAAGAGCACGACGATCCTAATAATCTTGATTTGTTTATTGTGGATGTGGGTATAAACAAGGCAAACATTACAAGTATTGAAAAATCAGCTCTTTCAATATCCCAATTGGGAGTTAGAATATTATATTTTGATAGTCATTCTAACAAATATAAAGGAAAAAATTTACTTACTCACCTTGTCAGGGCTAATGTTAACGTATTTAACGGAAAAATCGGGGTCGCCGCAGCAAGTATTGTACAAGATTTTCTTGGCTCTCCGGAAACAAGTAGATTGAGGCTTTTAGGTGCACTAAGTGATCGGGAGCTCCAGTTAACTCATCGATATAAAACCGAAAAAACAGGATTGAGGGGACTGCAAGCGGCAGTCGCGTGGGGTGCATATAAAAATCCCGACTTTCTTGAAAAAATCACTCGTAGATTAATTAGGCATCCTGATTTGGATTTAGAATCAGACAAAGAAGTTATTGAATATTCAATTAAAGCTAACAATCATCGTGATAATCTATTACGGCATGTTCATAAAAATGGAAAGATCCTTCAATTATCAGAAACTCCGAGAATTCTTGTCGTCACTGTTTTGGACCGTGATGATTTTGGAAAAGCGAGGGGTACTATTGCAGGTCGACTTGCTGGTGAATGGGGTTCTGCAATTATTCTTATTACGCAATCAGTAAACAATAACAATGCGTATGCAATTACCATAAGAAATTCCTACATTCATAAACTAGATCTAGAAATTATGGGACAGTTAGCTAATACGGAAAACTCTGGTGGAAGCAAAGGAGCCTACAGGTTGACTATCTCCAAAGATGAATTAATATCTTTCTTATCAAAGATTCAGTTATGGAGTCGTAATGTCGTCCCTCCATGGTTTGTAAAATCCTCGAGTACAAAATCAAAACATCCAAACAAATCTCAGAGATCTAAAAGTAAAAATTTAAGGTTCCAGAAGAAAAGAAAACCAGAAACCAAACCTGCAAAAGCTGATACAATTCCCATTAATAAAATTCCAAATCTTAACACTGAAGTCATAGAGATGCAGGGAGATGATTCTATTGAAGAAGATATTTTAGATCTTTCGGATCTAGATTTGGATAATTAAGCAAATCATTTTATTTTCAATTTTCTTTCGAAGTATTACTCCCTTTTACAAATAAATCATAATTGGTATATTTTATTTTCAGAATTTTAGATCATAGTAATTAGTAAACAAATTTTTCTTAAGCATGAAATTATTCTGTGATTTAATTGACTGGTGGAAGACCTCCTTTCATTCGCAATATATCACATGTTGGGACAATTAAGGCGAAAGTTCCCTTTATAATTTCCTTGAAAGCTGATTGGCCCACTCCCTCATGGGAACATATGGATACCATCGTAAGTATTGATAATGAAAAGAAAGAGGTAAATGTTTCATATTTAGGTTTAAGAAGACCTGGAGTGGCATTACAAGTAATTAAATCCTTTAATGTTGATCTTGAGGTAACTCTTAAAGAAAAGGGTGAATGGGCTATAATAATTAAGAGTCGAAGTGAGAACTGGGAAAGCAATATTATTGTAAATTAATAAAATTATTACTCATCATATTTAGATAGTTCATTCATCTGTAAATAACTCTCTAATTCAAATGGAAATTCTTGGAAAGCTTGTTGTGGAGAATTAATCAATCTTGATTTAAATTGTCTTAATTCATTATTTATTTTCAAACCCCTATGTTTCGCAAGACCCACATCAATTAACTTGATAGCTCTTTCAGATAACAGACTGTTTAATTTGTTTACAAACTCTCCATTGACAATAAGGAATATTTCACTTAATATCAAAAGTCCAAAAATGATATTTGATGATGTATAGATGGAATTAACGTAATCCTTTTTTAATTGAGCCATAGCCTGATCGAGATACACAAATATTTGTTCTGGTTCATTTATTGAGAAGAAGAACAAAGCAGCCAATAATGAAGCGTCAATCTTCCCGAATGTTGGATTATTGGATATCATTGAATTAAGTAGATTATTCATGTTATCGAGTAAATTTATTTTCTCTTCTTTATCATAAATAACCGTTGTTGTATCCCCTTCTTTCAAAACAAAGGAGATTTCTTTGGCAATTAATTGAGCTCTTCGTAAATAGGTTGAATTATCTATTTTCTCCCACAAAATTAAATTTATTTTTATTAATTTACTCGCAAACATTACAGATAAAGTTTGATCAGCTGATTGAAATGTCGTGTTAATTTGTCTGAACATTTTAAGTAACTGTCTAAAAATATTAATTGACTGACTCTTACTATAAAATTCTAAATTTGTTTCAAAACTATCGATTAGAATGTCTGAAAACTCTTGAATTGCAGAGATTTTTTGTTCATTACAGAAAATTATTGCTTGTAATAAAAATTCATTGAGATGGGTTACATCTCCTTTAGACATTAATTCAGAAACTCCGTGTCGATAATGTTCCAATAACAAATCATTATCTGTCTCAGATCCAGTCTCTCTTTGTAATCCAATCAATTTCTGACGTTTAGTAAAAATATCCTCTGCATCTATTAGATCAGGTTCTATCTCAACATATTCAAGTTGTGCAGTTAGTAATTCGATTTCTTCTTCGGGAACAATGTCATCATTTCCTAGCAATTCAGAAAAAATAGAATTTGTCGCATCGATAGCACCCTTTTCAATTAGTCCTCGAGTTGATGATAGTACTTTTTCCATCCAACCTTCTTTGTTTGACTTCAATAATTGAATTTCAATGATTGTAAAAGTAGCATATTTATCATATGATTGTTTTTTCATCAATAATTCTTTGGCATCAGGTATGATTTCTAGTAATAATTCTTTATCTTTTCTTAAATCTGCAATTTCAATAATTTGTTCAAGTAAGGTTGCTCCAATACCATTTTTTCTCAATTTTGATCTAGGTAAGTTAATTCTGTTTTTAGCAGCTTTAGCAAAAATATTCATTAGTTTTACTCTTGCAAAATTCTTGTCATTAATCAGAAGTGTAAATCTAGTCCTTGCTTCTTCAATTAATTCAGGATAATCGTATTTGGTTGCTGCTAAAACTATCCAACTGGTGATAGTGTGAATTCGTTCCTTGGAATTTTTCTTACTTGGATCAATTGTATTATATATCGTTCTCAACAAATCCTCTGCAACTTCAAATGGAAAATCATTTTTATTTTCTAGATAATGATTAAATAATGTTAATCGAATTTGAATTAATAGTTGAGAAAATTTATTGTCAGCCGCGAAACGTTGTTCTAAAGAATTTAGTAAAACTAATCGATCCGACATGCCTATAAGATGCAAATTAACACTTATCCAAGTCGTTAAAGCAGATAGAAATCTAAATTTAGCAAAGTTAATTGCAGTATCAATTAAGGAATTTAAATTAGAAGCAAAAATATCTCCAATGGGCAATTCATTAATTGCTTGAGTTATTTGCGGCATTCCAATTTCTACTAATTCTTTCTCATCTAATCCTTCTAAAGAAATAGCCCATTTAATTGCAGTTATAATATCCTCAGCTCTCATGAATTTATCTGTTAGAAGTTTTACTGATTTTAGACGCATTTTGAACGCTTTTACATATTCTTCTGCAATTATGTTTATTTCAACTAAGCATATTGAACCGTCCCAACTTTTAATCAATCTTGATTCCGACAACTCAATTATTTTAGCTAGAATTTTTCTATTTTCTTCTGATTCTGATAATATTCCTGTAACACTCTGAATATATCCAATCAAGTGTTCATTTCCCCAGGCCATTGATCTTTCTGTCACAACAATGAAAATTTCTTCTTTTTGATCATGATCTTCTAATGAAAATGCAATTTGTAATGCAGTACCTTCAGCCAGCTTTTCAAGATCTGAGAATTTAGTATCAGAAATAATATCAGCTAAATCTAGGAGCTTATTACAAGTATCGTAATTGGGGTAATCAAAGGCAATATCAGAAAAACATTTGTTTATATAATTTTCAGCAAATTGAACATCTAATTTCAAAATCTCCTTAGCTGATCCATGGATAAGTTGTAATCGGTCATTAGAACTACGATCATCTCTCGTAATAAATTGAATGAGATGGATAGTCTTATAGATTATAGAGGCTCGATCTGCAGAATCCTGAATTTGGGACAATAACCGATAAATCAAATTCCAAAAATTGTTATTTATCTCTTCAGTAATTATTTCAAATAATTCCTCATAAACAATATTTTTGTCTATACTGTTTTCAACAAATGTTAATTCTATTTCATTTCTCTTTATTGTCCCAAATTTTAGTAAATAAACAGTCCAGGGCATGGTTTCAATAATTGATATGAAGTAATCTAATGATTGTTCAGAGGTATTTTCGTTAATTGTAATTGATTTTCCTTCTAAAGTACTTATTAACCAACCAATTTTAATGGGTGAACTTGTTTCATTAATATCATTATCTATTTTTGGGTCATTGAACTCAATATATAGAGATTCAAAATTTTCTGGATTGAAAATATGATATTTTAGCACATATTGCCCCCAAGTTCTGACAGGTACAATTGCTCCATTATTGCCAATGATATGAAGAACTACTACAATGGCTGTTTGTATTTTTGAATACCATCGAACGAACACGATACTGCCCATAATCGATAGAAAATTGGAATAATTAGTTGAGTTAAATTTGTGTTGTCTCTTGATTTCCAATAATATGGCAGATTCTATTACATCTCCTGGATGTGTGGTAAGCCATGTGCAATCAAAGATTGGTTCATTTACAATATCTGATATTTCGTTATCAGTACTGGTTTTTAAAGTAATTATTGCTCTTTCTACCATTCAATCAACCTCTATCTATTGTTGAGAGAAAATGATGAATTTCCTCCGTTAGATTTATCATTTCATGTTTAACCCATAATGAGAAATCATTAACTCCAATTAATGAACTAGATAAATTTTGCAATCTTCCTTGATTAATTTTTTCTATTTGTAAATCCTCAAATCTTAGTGCTGTTTGACGAAGATTTATTGCCAATTTTTTCGTCGAATCAAATAAATTTGGTTCAGAAATGGCCAAATCAAGGGCTTCAAGCTGCTTAATAAATTCCGTATACACTATTTTAGTCTGTAGTTGAATTTTTTTTCTAGGTTCTTTGGGAAATTCTGTCTTTTTGGCAAACAGATTCTTCACTCGAACTAGTAGCTTAGAAAAAGTACGAGTGCTCATGAACATAACTTGTAGAACACCTTAGATAAATAGTTGCGATATATCTAGAAAAAAAACACAAATTCTGAATTTAAAGAGTATTTTTATTTCGCATGTGTAGATTAGCTAAGTAATATTCTCTATTTAATAGTCCATACCGGATCAGGTGTAATTGAATCTGCAGGTCTTCCCCCAGCTTGATCCCAATCCATATCTTTGATTCGCATCAATGGTTTTACCGTCATATCTTCTTCAATTAAAATTTGACAAGAAAGTCTAGCCGTTTTGATTGCTTCATCACCATTTTCAATACTGGCACTAATTTTTTCTTTTTCAGCTTGGGTCATTTTATCTGGTTCTCCGGAAGAGAATGAACAACGACATGTGGTACATTTTGCATTTCCCCCACATCGGTGAGAAATATCAATTCCATTATCCTCTAAGGCAAGAACTAATTTTTTCCCAGATTGGACTTCAATAGTTCTATTACCTTCGTCTAATTCAACTGTAATTACTGGCATGAGGTTGATATTCGGAATATAGATATAATTGTTTACTTTTAGGAATATTTATTAGTATTAATATACTATCAAATTGCATAACAATACTAATAATTTACAATTTAACAAAATATTAATTCTACATATTATTCATTGTCAAAGTTCTTTTTGCTGATATCAAGAACACCAACTAAATTAAATATCTTCACTCAAAACAAAAATAAGAAATAATGAATAATTTTACCTCTAAACTTGATGAAAAATTAACTTTGCGTTCTGGAATAACACTCCCTAATCGTATTGCGATGGCTCCATTAACCAATAATCAATCAAACTCAGATGGAACTTTACATGAGGATGAATTTCAATGGTTGACTAAAAGAGCGGGAAACTTTGGTTTAATCTCAACTTGTGCTGCTTTTGTATCTCAAGAAGGTCGTGCTTGGGAGGGGCAATTAGGTATATCCAATGATAAACACTTACCAGGCTTGGTCCGATTTTCAGAAGCATTGATTAAAGCTGGATCTGTTCCAATTATACAATTACATCACGCAGGAATTAAAGCCGAATTAGCTCAAGAAAAAATTTCAACCATTGATTCAGGTGATGCTCGAGGAGCAACTCAATCCGATATTGAGAGGATAATTTGTGATTTTACCCTAGCTGCACAAAGAGCAGAGCATGCCGGCTTCATGGGTGTTGAGGTCCATGGTGCCAATGGCTATCTTTTTACTCAATTCCTATCACCTCAGGATAATCCTCGTGACGATTTATATGGTGGAAATCTAGAAGGTCGTGCTCGGTTTCTTAGACAAACTGTACAATCAATTCGGAATGCAACATCCTCTAATTTCATGATCAGTGTTCGAATTTCTCCATTGGACACTTGGGATCACAGAGGTTTATTAATTTCTGATAGCATAAAATTGGCTCAATGGTTGACCGCAGATGGCGTAGATATCATTCATCTATCACTAAAAGATGCAAGTGGACCCCCCCCATTTGAAAAGAACGTTGTTCCTGTAGTTCGAAGTATTCGTGATGCAATACCTAACAAAGTAAAAATCGCTGTAGCTGGTGGAATCCGTACTCGTGAAGATGCCCGCAAGGCTGAATCTGCAGGAGCCGATATTGTAGTAATAGGCAAGGCATCAATTGTTCATCCAGATTGGCCTAGAGTATCTAAATCAAATGATTTTGTGCCCATATCTGCACCTTGGGACCCTAATTATTTACATCAAGTTTCAGTCGGACCCAAGTTTGTGAAATATTTACAAAGAATTCCTGGTTTAGTACTAGGTGGAATGCCATCTAAACCGGTGAGAGTACAGCAATAATTGCATTCCTTAACCGAGATTATGGATTAGTTGTAAGAAATATTACAAATAGGTCAGATTCTCATATTCTTTAGGTTAAAATATTATATTTACATTTCGTTTTCTAATTTTATGCTTTCAGATATTAAAAATGCGTTAGTCTCCCAACTTGGTGCTGCATTGAATATGACTGAGATTGGAGTACGAAACTGTCCCGAAGACGTTTGGAAAATGGAAGTTAGAGGTCACAAAATTTGGTTTGTAATATATCATTCGCTCTATTATGTTGATTATTATGGTAATAGTCTTGATCCTGCTATGGAAAACCCAGAAGAACAATTCGATTTAAGTCAAGTTTTTGAAAATACTAAAGTTCCTTCTCCTCATTTTGAAGAACTAAAAGAAAAGTCTTTTCTTAGTCAAGAGATTATGTTAAAATATATCGAATTTTTAAGAGAGAAGACAAATAAGTTGATTTCAAATTGTACTGAGGAGGATTTCTTGGAAAAGGCAAGATTCCATTTGCAATCAATAAATAATTTAGAGATGGTGATTTATTTTACTAGACATGTGATGCAGCACATTGGGCATGTTAGCGCATACATTAGAGAAAGATATGATATTTCAGTACCTTGGTCAGGTAAGTGGTCTCCATTGAATAAATGTTAAAAAATAAAAATGAGAACTTATTACAAATTTATTTATTGGGAATTTTTCTTGCGTTGAAAAGATAGAAAAATCATTACTCCAGAAAAAAGATAGAATGTAAATCCAGATAATAATGCAGTCTCATCATTATTTTGAGAGTAGCCCTTTCTAAATAATTTCAAAATATTTTCATAACTAAATGTCTGGCTTTCTTCGACATTTGTCCTGATAGTTTCACGGATCAATAAATTAGCCATTCCTGTTTTTTTCTCATATCTTATTTCTCTAATATCAGAATAAGTATCAGGATCAGAATTATTACCCGAAAAGACAGTTCCAAATTTAAATCCAAATTCATTATTGGTATCATATACCTCGTAAATAAATGTTATATCTGGATTATTGTTCTGTTCTTGTACAAATTCACTGTCCGATTCATCAAATGCATCCTTGTATGCAGTCCAATTAGTATCTGAAAATATTCCACCAAAACCAATCTCCATTTCGTCAGATATGACAGTTCCATTAGGTCCCATTATCTCAACATCTATGGCAAAAGGGTTGAAATAAGCTATTCCGCCAATCGATCCATCAGGAGTTTTTGATCTATCATAAACGGTTGCGTTTTTTATTTTATATGTGAATTCGTCCCCATCTTTTAGTGAAATAGAACCCTCGTCACCATATAAATAATCAACCGTTTCGATTCTAGTCTCACGATCTGAGCTTTCTTCATAAAAATAAAATTTTTCCAATATGTATGTGTATTCTTCTCCATTCTTAACTCCAACCAAGGATTGATCGACTGCATGTGTAGAAAAATTAATTGAGATTAAAAGAAAAAAAATGAAATTGAATTCTATTCATGGTTTGTTATTCTATTATTCGATTATAAAAAAACCAGATGTTGGAATACCATTGTGGAATGTTTACAAAATATCTTAATTAATTATTCAAATAACTTGAGATTGACTTACAATTGTATTAGGGGGAATTTTCATAATATATAGTAAACATTGTAATCATTTAATCGATAATTTAGAATAACGATGTTTGATTGCATACAATGTTAACATAAAGTCAAAAAATACTATTTCAACCTCCATCATTTGATATTTTTCATTCCAATATGATCGATCTTCTGAGTTAATCTAGTTGGAGTTAGATCGATTATTATCTGCTATTTATCCTAATGGTTCATTATAGTCTGAAAATCATCTTGGTAAGGTGTTTTATTTATTCGAAATGTGTTATTCTATCGTTTTTCTTAACCAATCCCTCTTTCAAGACTTTGGCATACCATCCCCGTCGATTTTTCAATATTTTTATGAATTCCATTACTTTCTCATCTCCCACATATTGAAGCGCAGATAGGTTATTGCATGGATTACATTTTTCAGTTATTTCCAACTTTACCTCTCCTACATTGAACTTCTTACCAACTTCAAAGAATTCATATGGTATATCTTTAACAGATAGATTTTCTCCTAAATCTCCTAGTTTCAAGGGCCAGCCTTCTGATTGCAACTGTTTCAACATATCAGTTGTCATTAACAACACAGCACGATCCGGGCTATTATTTTTCCTTGTTGCTCTGTAATGATTATAATCATCAGCAACTCCTGAAAAATTGATTTCAGCCTCTGAAACTTCAATTTTGGGTAATCCAACAAATCCAGTTTCTTTGTATTTATTATGATTTTTAATGCTTATTCTTACAATCTCGCCTTGCATAAGCATCCTTCAGTATAGTTGTTTTTCAACTTAGGGGTATTAGAAATTAATCAATAATATTTTCCTCCCTTTTTCCTATATTGCTTATAATATCAGAAATTTCATTTTCAAACGGTATTTGACCAAATTCACAGACAAAAATTAAGATATATTATCATTTATCAAACAAACATCATGAGTCAAGATAACAATCCCAGCCACCCAGACAAGCCAATGGGCATAAAGGACTCAAACGTCTTCCATACTTTGATTAGATCAGACCCCTCACTTGATCGAGATGATCTTGAAATCACCTTAGCCGACATAATGATTGTTGAGAAAATGTTCGGACTTGTATATAATGAGAAGGAAAGGGATCTCATGCATGTGGCTGTGAATGCCTATCTTGATGATTACAGAAATTCCAGAAAATTAAAAATACCCAATCATATACCTCCACCTTTGTATTTTAATCCAACATTACCAAATATGTCATTCAGTCGAAGTTCCTTTCAGACCAAATTTTCGCAATCTAGAGCCTATGAAGTGCCAGGAGATCTAGAAGAGTTAGCATTTTGGCCTATATTAGATATTGCCAATTTGATTTATTTGGAAAAATTAACATCTACAGACCTCACAAAGATGTTTATTGATAGAATAAAAAAATATGACTCTACGCTAAAATCAGTAATAACTCTCACGGAACCGCTTGCAATAGAACAGGCAAATAGAGTTGATGATGATATGAGAAAAAATAAACATAGGGGGATCCTGCATGGTATTCCTTATGGGGTAAAGGATTTGTTGGCTCATCCTGATTATTCAACTACATGGGGTACTCCACCTTTCAAAGACCAACATATTGATACTACTGCCACTGTAATCAAACGATTAGAAGCAAAAGGTGCAATCTTAATTGCAAAACTAAGCTTAGGAGAGCTGGCCTGGGGTAATGTGTGGTTTGGAGGTGAAACCAAAACGCCATGGAATATTGAGTTTGGATCCGGTGGGTCTTCTGCAGGCTCAGCAGCAGCCACCGCAGCAGGATTGGTTGCTTTCTCTATTGGTTCTGAAACATGGGGGTCCATAATTAATCCATCTTCAAGATGTGGAGTTACCGGGCTAAGGCCAACTTTTGGAAGAGTTAGTAGACATGGAGCAATGAGTCTTGCATGGTCAATGGATAAAATTGGACCAATATGCAAGACAGTGGAAGATTGTGCAATAGTATTGGATGCCATACGAGGGTCGGATGGATTGGATCCCACAGTAATCGAAGCACCATTTAATTATGATTATAATGAGAATCCAATGGATATCAAAGTTGGTTACTTAAAATCCGAGTTTGATAAAGAAACAGAGAAAGAGTTCAAACCGTTCACAGATGCTGCTATTAACCAACTCAAACTTTCAAATATTGATTTGGTTGAATTAGAACTTCCTGATATTAATGCTGATCGAATTGCCTTTATCCTTGCAGTAGAAGCAGCTACATCCTTTGATGAACTTACATTGTCTGGAAAATTAGATAAAATGATTCGTCAGGGTGACGATACCTGGCCCAACATGTTTAGACAAGCACGATTAATACCCGCAGTTGAATATCTCAAAGCAAATCGTATCAGATACCTATTAATGCAAGAAATGGAAAAAATATTTTCGAAAGTAGATGTAATAGTCGCTCCATCTCTTGGGAAGAACCTTCTAGTTACAAATCTAACTGGTCATCCATCAGTGGTAGTTCCGATAGGGTTTCAAGACAATGGCTTACCAGTTTCAATAAGCTTTACTGGGGGCTTATTCAAAGAATCTCAAGCTCTACGAATTGCCAAAGAATATCAGGATAGGACAAAATTCCATTCACAAATACCCCCTAATTTCTAATAGAGTGATTCTTCGTCATAATAAAAAATTAGCTTTCATATTTAGTAAATGAGTGAACTTTGGACACTTCACATCATTCAATATAAATAAATTTGATAAATTAAACATATTGTGGAAATCAAAAGCATCGAGAATGAAAGGACTCTATGGTTAAAACTCGTACTTGTAATGAATGCCATTGAAATTGCTGTTTTAGCATTGCTTGGAGTAGTTAGTATGGCTGGTAGCAATCCAGCTGGTCTAGTTATTTTAACAATTGCCGGACTTCATGGTTATCTGACAAAAGAATTAATGAATTATACAGCACTAGGGAAAGATGGAAACATAATATTATTTTTGATTCTCGGGTTTACCTTCCCTAATCCAATGTCAATAATGTATGCATTACAAATGTATGGATTAGGATTTAATGAACCAACAAAAGAATTGTTCAAGAAATATAATGAAGCCAATGAACTCGAAAAAATCACAAAATTGAAAGTTTAAGTTAACTTGATCTACCTAACCTTATTGAGAACAGGTTATTATTTTTACCTTCCGTAATTATGAATATGCACCTATTGTTAATTAGCTGTCAATAATAAATAAAAACCCAGAAATTAATCATCTAGCAGCATTTAGTATAAATATATTTGATCAATCAATTACACATGGAAAGCAAAGATGAAGAGAAGAAAAGAACCGATTGGTTAACATTTGTTATTATTGCAAATTTTTTTGAAATCGCCATGTTTAGCTATCTTGGAATGAAAGGTTTATCTGATCTTGAGCAATTTAATTGGATATTTTTCTTCATAATTGCAGGGTCGTTAATATTTGTTACTATTGAAGTTATTAATTATAATTATATAGGAAAACAGGGTGGAATAATATTATTTTTAGCTCTTGGATTTTCATTTAGAAATCCTCTTGCAATTTTATTCGCATTTCAGTTATATGTACTGGCTTTTGATGAGTCAACAATAAATTTGTTTGAACAATGAATAGTAGTTTGACTCTCATCTGTTAACATTGGATCTGACGTGGTCTATATTTTGTGCCAATTTCGGGAGATGTCAATTTATTTGCACATAGTTGTGTTATTTTGGGTATTAAATTTCAATAAACAAATTAAGTTGACGTCAACATGATTAAAAGAAAATTGTAATAAATATTAATATTTTTATCAATCCGCGAAGAAGAATCTTTTTTTGAAAATTGAATGAAGAAGCAAATATAATTTTCTGATAAATAATTTTAGTAATTTCATATTCTTTATTTGTATTTTGAACAAACATTAAAATTTGCTATTTTTGTAGATGGAATGCTTGTGATTATGATCAGGTTAACTAAGAGAGGGAATGATTAAATTAGAATTTTGCCTAATTAATTCGCTTATAGGTAACTTAATCGTGTATTGATAAAAAGGTGGTATAATACGTATTAAACAAATAGACAAAAATACACAAATGAGGGAAACTTTGGATTTATTTAGCAATTGATACAAAATCATAATTTCTTCACTGGAGATGGTACTACTTACGATATAACTATTTTATAACTTAAATCTATAAAATTATTATTCAGATAGTTTAAACAAATTGTACATTGTCACCTACCAAAATGCCATAAACATAGTAGTTCATTGAAAGATTATTTATTGATATTTGATTTAATAATTAAATATTTTTATTGTATTACTTCACCTTTAAATACCCTTAATTCACATTAATTTAACGATTTTAAAATTTATTTTACTGTGATTTCAAGCCGTATAACACCATTATTTTTATAAAATAAATATATAATTTTTAATCAAAATTACTGAAATTTATCATGGATTTGAATATAATACCATTTTAAATAAATTTAATGGAAAAACAACACAATAATGGTTATTATCATCACAAAATCATGCTTTGAAATTTTTTTACATACGAATATAGACTGATTATGCAATATCTAATTTAAGTTAAGTATTTAATATTATAAATAAATCACTAATAAATTCATTTACTTTTCACTCTTTTCGTCGTTTAGTTGATTTCTTAATTTTTTAATGTTTTTTTAACCTAATTAGGGCTATTGTAAAACATTTCACTGATGGGATAAAAGATGACAAATCATTTCATAGAAACGCCAAATTGAATAAATAACCACCTTCCACTGAAAATAATATGATAACGGTTGAAATAATAGACAATTAGCGTAAATGTTAGTCTTATCCCTTATAATCGCAATAGATGATATAGTAAAAAGTAAATAAAAATTCATAATATGGAGTATTTAGCATATGGGGGTTCTATAGTCTTATTAATCTCATTAAAGCCAATCTTGAGTTGAAATTATTTGAACTGAAACAAATAATTATAAAGCAAAGTTCTATTGAAACTATAATTAATATGATCATGGATAATACTGAGTTAGGTATCGCACTCAATGGTTGGCTTGCAACAAATTATCCTGATATCAAACTAAATTCTGGTATTTACGAAGCATCTCAACATACTACAAGGAATATTATAGCTAAAGATTATCTTTATTATTTGAAAAAACAAGGAATCTTACCGAAAAAAGAGCGTAATTATGATTCTGAAAAATTGGAAAAAGACACGTCCGATATTATAATTACACTCAATCCTGCTGCAAAAAAAATTATTCCTTTGACCGATACATATGTCCATGAATTATACAACACGAACCAAATTACAAATTTTAAATCAGACATAATTGTTTTACATGATTATGCCATTGACAAACAATTGTCAACAATATTTTGGTGTCTATTGATTTCGATAATAAATCGTCGGTTGATTATTGCGTTGACTAATGACCTTACCGATTTCAACCCAGGTACAAATTCATCCCTTGCTCATTTGATATATATCGGTTTTTCAAATCATGCAATTAAAGCTCGTGCAAGGTCAGAAATTAATCGTTTCGAGGATATTAGGGACAAAATATTACATGGCATCCAAAAACCAATAACAATTAATCCAATTATCCTATATTTTATGATTTCAATGCTTCAAGTTATAGAATTTTATGATTAAATGAGAAAAATGGGGATTATAAACACTCATCACTTAAAATTCAAGATCTATACTGATTGGGCAATGATCAGACCCCTCGACATCTGCATGAATTTTTGCAGCTTTAAAATTTTCGAGTAAATCCTCCGAAATGATAAAATAATCCAATCTCCAGCCCACTTTCTCTATCCTGGCAGTTTTGGATCGCATACTCCACCATGTGTATGCACGCAATTTTTCCACACCTTTAACATATTTTTCAGGATTTAGATATCTGTAAGTGTCAATATAGCCAGAATCGATTAATTTATCTATCCAGGCACGCTCAATAGGTAAAAAACCTGAATATTTTGCATTATTTGTATGATTTTGGAGGTCAACTTCAGTGTGTGCGGTGTTAACATCTCCACAGATGACGATTTGCTCTCCATTTTTACGTAATTTCTGACAAAACTGCAAGAACCGGTCGTAAAACTGCATTTTATAGTCTAAACGCTCTTCATTTTTCTTCCCATTGGGGAAATAGACGTTGAGAAGGGTAAATTCGTCAAATTTGGTTATTAAAATTCTTCCTTCATTATCAAATTTCTTTACACCAATGCTTGTATCGACTGAATTTACGATTTTTTTGTTTTTTCCTGTCGATTTCACGTAAGTTGATACACCAGAATACCCTTTTTTCTCCGCAGAATGCCAGTATGATTTGTATCCCTTTGGTTTAACCAAGGAAGCATCTAGTTGTTCGACATGTGCTTTAGTTTCCTGAACACAAAGGATATCCATTTTTGTATTTAACATCCAATCAACAAATCCTTTTTTTGCACTAGCCCGTATACCGTTTACATTCCAAGAATATATAGAATATTTCATTTAATTCTCTCTTTTCTTGTCTAAATCTTCACTTACTTTAATTTTTAGCAAAGTCCAATAGATGATAGGGGTTGAACTGTACACCTATCCCTATTTTTTTAGATAATATAAGAATGTATAACACATGTCAGAAGTAATAGAACCACATGTTCATTCATCTGAATTTGAGGAGCATCTGCAATTTAGAAATTACATGCGAGACGTCATTCTGGGAGCAAATGATGGTCTAGTATCGGTTTTCGCATTGGTTTTAGGTGTAGCTGCAGCTGGATTTGGTCCTACGGAGGTTATGCTTACAGGAGTGTCTGCAATGGTTGCCGGGGCAATATCTATGGGTATTGGGGAATATATCTCCACTAAAAGCCAAGAAGAGGTCTATGATGCGGAAAAAGCCCTGGAAGTGGACCATATTGAGAATCATTTGGATCACGAAATTAGTGAACTGCGAGAATTCTATGGAGATAAAGGTTTTGAAGGCGAATTATTAGAACAAATCGTTCAAAAAATCGCTTCAGATCCTGAGGTCTTATTAAAAGAGATGATGATGGCTGAATTTGGTGTTTTAGAGGAAGAGCGGCGCTCTCCCATCACTGCAACCATTATTGTGAGTATTGCATTTTTCTTCGGGGCTATTATTGCCGTATTCCCCTTCTTCTTTGTAAATTCAACAACTACTGGTATTATTATAGCATCAATTTTCTCTCTAATTGGATTATTTGCAATCGGAGGCGGAAAAGCATGGGCAATTAGCGGTAATATTAACAAATCAGGCCTTGAGAACCTATCATTAGGCGCTGCAGGTGCAATTATCACATATATTGTTGGTTATATTATAGGTGCCAACGTTTAACATTAGTAAATATGATATTTTAGACTATTTTCTATTTGTGATCATGTTCAACAAAAACTTTATGTGAATTAGCAGTAATTCAATACAAGAGCATGATTAACTATTATATTGAGGAATTCTTTGATTATTGCCATCTAAAACTATCTGAAAGTGATAATGCTGAATTCAAAGCATTCAAAGAAGATTGTCTTATTGAGTGGAATAAAAGGAGGAAAAAATACAATTATGTTATTATAGCCTCTCTTCACTCAATAATAGTAGTTTTTGTCATTTTGGATCTCTCCAGGGACAATTTGGAGAGAATTGCATATATTGGTGTATTATATTTATTAATTAACAATTTAAAATCTCAGAAAAATGATGAAATATGGGATAAGTTCTTGGATATACATTTGGAGGATCATGATACTCTTAAAAAATATTCAAAATATTCTATTCAACAGAGAAGGTATACACGTACAAGGTATTATATTTACAAAAAAATAAATCTTTCAATGGCCGACTTCCATGCGTTAATTCAACTGATAATTAGTAATAAAGATATTCAAAATACAAAAACAAAACAATATCGATATGATGAATATCATTACCTTGCTATGGTTGAAGAAATAAAACTCAAAACAATTGATGATTATAAATTGATATATCCTTCATCAAGAATCTTTGGTATATTTTTGTTAATGTGGATGATATTACCTCTACCCACATTTGTCATAATT
This sequence comes from Candidatus Heimdallarchaeota archaeon LC_2, assembly GCA_001940725.1. Next base: position 26,042 of record MDVR01000045.1, read on the forward strand.
AGTTTTTATAACCTTGAAAGCCTGATGTTTCCTGAAGTTGGAGGGATTGCATTGATTACCTTATGGCCTATAGTTCTTCTTTATTCTGTGATCCGTTTTGTATATCGCAGTTCAAAGTATGATAAAATCAATAGATGGGAGCGGTTTTTTAGCAAAAAAGGATGGGATATATTTGATAGACCTAATTTTTTGTTTTCTGATTTTGCCACACTTGACAAGTATGCTTCCTTCTATTTTTCGAAAAAGTTGAGTTAGGTGAAAAAGTTATAAAATTCTTTGAAATATATAATTTCGGGTCTCTGAAGGCTGAAATCATCGTTTATTCAATATAAACTCTCACAACAATTGCATATAACATAAATTAAACGCAATTAGATATTCTAAAAGATCACTCTAAGTGATTCCAGTGATTTCCAAAGTATTTCATATTATAATATTTCTAGAGGTTTAAATTTAACTTATTCCTCTAATTCAATATCCTTTGAATACTTATTTTTGTTGAAAACACATCTTAAGATCCCCAGTAATCCACATAATACTGGAAATAATCCAATTATTGCTAAAGGAAGGATTGATGGGCCAATCCAGAATGAAAGGAGTACAATAATTACTGCCATTCCAACTCCCAGTTGAATTCTAACTGTTGAGCAGCCAATATCCATACATTCTTGCGAACAAAAAAATAGGTTCGATATCAGTATATTTCTGTGAAAATTTTTAGGATCTGCAGGCATTCCACATATTGCACATAAAACAGATCTAGGTATGAATATTTCTTCCAATTCGTCCACCTTAATTTAATTTATTACTCTGCATAATAATCTACATCAAGATTAATTAATACTAGCAAAGTAAAAATTATAATTTGCAATATTAAAATTTGATAAATCACCAATAATCTAATTTCAATCGATTAAATTGAATTAATGTATGATTTCAAACAAAATAAATAGCGTTTAAGTATATTTGGAGGGTGATAAATTAGTATTATTTGACCTAATTTGTAAACTTTGGATATTCCAGAGCTCTACCACATACACAATATTTATCATTGAGCTTGGCTGACTGGTGACAGCAATTGAGCACTTCTTCTTGTAAAATAATTACACTCTTTTGAGCAATAATATTTCCATTGAGAAGGCTTGAGTTTAGATGGTCCACGCGATAATGTCAGATATGTGGTAGTGATAGGGTATTCCAAATTTCCATTTTTCCACAGACCCTGCATGGTTCTAACTTGCTCATATGATTATATATCTAATAATATATTAAAAAATATTAAGTCTTTCTCCTTAATATTAGAATTTATGCAAATTAAGGTGATTCAGTATTAACTAGTAATTATTGATTACTGGGCTCCACATTTTTGGCCACCCACATTTCTTCGGGAACTTGTGGTGAATCCATTTCTCTTGATCGATATGTTCTTTTCCAATTTGCATATATGAAGAACATACTTCCGATTGCAAAAAGTAGAGCTGCTATTAACCAGAGACCGACAATTAATATTAAGAATCCAATGAAGAAAAATTCAATTGTAACATACAATTCATTTTGCCAACTTTCATAATATCTGCATCCCTTCGAGCAATAATATTTCGTTTTAGTTCTTTGTGAAGGTCGTCCCAAAGATAGAATCGAATTAGTCGTGACCGTGAATTCTTTGTTCGCATGTTTTTCGCAAACTGGACATATTTCATACTCACCCATTAGAATTTATTATGATTAAAAAATATTAAGCATTTCTACTCAGATATGGAAGAGTAATAACATGATGGGAATTAATTATGCTCCAATGATTCTTTGCTTAACTCTCAAAATAGATTTATTCAATTTCAGTTTCATCCGATAACGAAATTGCTATCTCTTCATGATTTGTTTTACCTGAGGTAATTTTTCTTTTTAGATTATTTCTCCATAATGCCCTATTTTTCTGATTTTCTCTCTCGGCAACAATTTTCGTGACATCTGGATGAGTTTTTTTCCAAAAGGCACTAATTAAATATCCAAAACCAAGACCAATTACACCATAACCAGGTCTGCCAATATCAACAATTAAAATTCCAACAGTTAGTATCACCATACCCAAGTAAGTACGTTTCTCCCAAGAAGTTAATTGTTTCATTACAGTATTTATTGTCTTTATGGAGTAATAAATCTTGCTCAGTTTTAATAGAATTTTAGTTTTCAGAGATATAGGCCATTGCTTTTCCACACATACAATATTTATCCAGTAATCGGGCTGTCTGATAGCAACAGGGGTCCACGTAATCCTCTAGAATATCAGAATAAATCTGTCTAGAATTTTTCGGATTAAGTCTCGCCGGTTCAACTGGGTATAAATCCACATCTCCATCAATAATAATTTCATCATCGATTTCTTCTGAATTTTCTACTGCTGATTGGATCATTTCAGCTAGTTCTTCACTTTGAAAGTAAGATGCCTGGTCAGTTTGGATTGCTGCATACATCTCATTGCTTTTTGGATAAAGGATTATTGCGTAACTTATATTTATGAAGCCAATAATAATAACAAATATCCCAGCTAGAATTTCAGATAACATCATTATGAATCCAATGATAATTATAATAATTCCGGCTGTTGTGAAAAATTTTCTTTTTTCCTCAAATCTACATTCATGTGAGCAATAATAATAATTTTCACCGACCTGAACTCCATTAATTTCCCTTGTATTAATAATGCTTAAACCAATTATTGCCGGTTCATTGCATACTCGACACATTGGTTCGGCTTCCATTTGATAACAATATTGGTGAGATAATTAATAAAATTTTCTTCTCATCAAGTTAACTTTTCTGCAATCAGGCACACCATTTGGATTTTCGCTTTTAAGAATTCAATTCTCTAACAACATTTAGCCTCCCTATACCTTCTACAGCCGATAACTACTCATTTAATTATAGTAGTTCGTACAAATTTATAAGACAAAGGTGTATTACTATTATGAATGCGTTGTAATGTCTGTTATTTACCCATACACGATGAGGCAACACAAATTCTCTGCCCCAGATGTACTAATGAGTTCCATCGGGATCACTTGGCAGCCTGGTTGTTGACTCAAACTAAATGCCCTATGTGTCGAGAAGTTTTATCAGAGGATTTCAGGGATGAATTGAAACCCAAATCCGAGCAAGAACGCAAGCGTTTGATCAATATAATGCGTACTTTGGACAATCTAAGTGATAGTGTTTATCGTTTGGAAACGGGTAAAAAACATGGGAAAAGAATACAGAAAATGAGAATTGATGAAATGGGGGATAGTAGGGGTCCGTCGCTGTTAAAGCCGATTGCTACTGTAGTAATCTTTCTTATCTGGATTGTCCTGGTGATTGCTATATTCGCTTGATATTTGATAAATTTTTATTTTATTTTAATTTAATTTAATTTAAATTTTCCTCGAAACAGATTGCCGATTCCAAGAAATATTATTGCAACAAAGAAACTCATTATTGGTAAAGGCAAGCTTACAACTGAATCAATAGTGTCTGGACCTTCATCAGAATCTATCGCGGTGATAACAGAACCAGTTGTGGTAGAAATTATAGTAAAATCAGTGATATCCGGGCTGGTAGTGGTAGAAATATCGGTAATAGTAGGGGTGGTTGTGATATCATTAAACTCCCCTGAAGTGACAAAATAATAATTCAATAAATTATCAACTATTAGTGAGCCCTGATGGACGAGTTCAGGTTGTCTTTCCCAAGTATTGCCGTACATGTTTTTATAATCCGAGTATACACGTTCTCCTGAGAGCACTATCATTGAATTGCTCACAGAAGCCTTTCTATCAACAACCAGCATTGATAAAAATCCATTTATTGGCTGATAAGTAGTATTACTGGATTCAATATATGCGTAATAATCGTCATTCCCTTGTGAATAATCAGTATCAATTACTACAGCATATTGAGAAGAATTAACTACGATATCAATTGATGCTGGGAGGGTTCTATTCCTCAAATCAGTGATTTTTGTACCATCGTGGTAATTAATTGAAGTAGGACCATGGAAAAGCATATTTTCGAACCCTATGGTGACATTATTCACCAATGAGCTACTAACTCCTGTTCTATTGGCCATTACCCTATATAAACCGCCGGCATCATTACTTACTGGATCATTAACCGCTCCAGCATCAAATCTGAGGGGGGTACCAATTGCTTCGAGTAGGGGATTTGTTCGATTAGCAAGCCAGGTTCCTGCAAAATCATCATTTCCACCAACCCAAAGTAATTTATTACCACTATCAAACCATTTCTATATGGCTACAACTTCAGGGTTTTCAACATTATCAAATATCTGCAAACCTGAAATACTGACAAATAGTGCGTCGTATCCAGATAAATCATCTGATGCAAAATCCCAAATTTCATTATTTACCACTGAAATTGTGTTATCAGCCTCTGTGTAATTTGAAATCAACCCATTATACGAAATAAATAATGGTTCTGAAGAATCAGCGAAAACTAACATATTTATGTCAGTGGGATAGTCTAGGCCGTTAATCACCAGACTTCTTGAATTGGTTACATTTAAGGTCATAATCAACATTGATAATACAATAATTAGTACTGTATTGATGGTTTTGTTCATTAGAGTTCGATCTCATGAATATATTACTTATAATAAGTTAAAAGCCTATAGACAAAATAGCAATTTTCTCACAATTCAAAAGGTATTACTATATTTACCCTTGAATGTATGCGTAAACTATACTCATACACGATAGGATACGATATATTAGTACTGATTTTTCATTAAAATTAACATTGTATGCATGATTCTATCGTTATTCATCATTGGTGATAAAAAGAATGTGCGCGATTTAGTATTTTTGATTCAGATTAAATTTTATCAAATAATATTCATGCATATAATATATACATTCATGAGTCAAAATAGAATAATAATCAATAAATAAGTACAAATGTTGTATCAATATGACTACATTCACGAAATAAATGAGAAATATCAATTGCACACACATTTAGTTAATATTCGTAATTACATTCCTGCGGTTTGTACTCTCATTTTAGAGTTATTTAATCCACAAATACCGCATTAACATCATAGTGACTGCAATATCCTATAGCATAGTTCAACGAATTTATATCTCAAAGGTTCTAGTAATGATTTGTTAATGTCCGGTCTACCTGATGATATATCCCTTCAACAATTCAAAGAAGCAGCTTATTTACCAAATGAAGAGATCCTAACTCTTGCTAAACTGGCAATCAAGCTTAAAAAACCAGTTTTAATAGAAGGACCCCCAGGGACTGGTAAAACTTCTTTGGCAAAGGCTATTGCCTCACTTCTTAAAACGGAATTATTGAGAATTCAATGCTTTGAGGGGATCACGGCTGAACAGGTGATCGGTGAGTTCAACTATCAAAAACAGTTAATCGCAATAGAACTGGCTAAGAACAACGATCGTATCAAATCTATCGATGAATATAATATTTTTAGTACCGAATATTTTATCTCCCGACCCTTACTATTGGCTTTACAGCAATCTACGCCAGTTGTACTACTTTTTGATGAGATTGACCGAGCGGATGAGGAATTTGAAGCCTTTCTTCTCGAAGCACTGGGTGAAAATCAGATCACCATTCCCGAATTGGGTACTATTAAGGCAACAAGCTCCCCAATTGTATTTCTAACCTCTAATGGTACCAGGGAATTGTCTCCAGCACTGCGTCGGCGATCACTATATTTAGCATTAGATTATCCAGAGAAGGCTCGAGAAAAAGAAATTATTCGTTTACATGTACCTGAACTTGATGAAAAATTAGCAGAGAAAATAGTTGATTTATTGCGTAAAATCCGCCGAAATGAGAATATAAGGCAATCTCCATCGATTTCCGAGGGTATTGAACTCGCACAAACGCTCATGGTTTTAGGCTCAGAATATCTTGAAATGCCTAAAATAGAGGAAATACTAGGTTTAATCGTAAAAAACTCAGCTGATATAACTGAGGTTAGACGCATGTTGGTAACAGAAAAACAACCTTCTGGGGTCTGAAATTGCATTCTACTACAATTTACATAGTGAAACTTGTTGATATAAATGATTAATCTTGCTGATTTGCTCTCTCGTTTGAAAAAATTAGGATTTAAGATCTCGATATCCGAAACACTGGATGCAAATCGACTATTATTAGAGGCTGAAAGTCAATTAGAGGTAAGATTTGGGCTTAGAATGATACTTTCCAAGTCAAAACAGGAGCAAGATTTATTTGATCTGGTATGGGAAAACCTAATGGCCCCCATAAAACCAGAGAATTTAGATGATTCAGGGGAATTAACCGATAATTCTAATCAATCTGACAAAGGAAATGGTGATGAGCGTCCTCCCAGCAAAAATTCACAGGAAACTGAGATGCAAGGAGCAGCGTTTGGACGAGATGGGAGTAATGCCTTGGCAATCGCTCTCTCACGCTCTGCATCTGACTATAAAGGCATCGTCAGGCAATTATTAGGTGGTAATGATCGCAATGCAGCGGCAATCATGTTGCGATATATGCTAGTAAACAGCATGAATGTAATAGAATTGATGAATAAAAGTACTGAAATACGAAAAGGAGTGGAAGGGCTTCTGGAACAGTTAACAAACGACTTATCCGTGCGAGAATTCATACCTGGGGACACAGAATACTATCTGGAGCAATTAGATGCCTCTTTAAAATTAATATTGAAAGAACACCTTACCAACCCACCAAATATTCATAGATACCCTCTCAAAGTGGAAGATATTAAGGATTTACCACTTGTAACACTGAAATCGTCTGCAGAATTACAGCATGCATTGCGAATTCTAGGGAAGAAATTAGCAACTAAACAACGAAGAAAACGACGTTCTGGGGCTCGAAAGATCAATTTAAGACAAACCATACGAAAGAATATTCAACACGGAGGAGTGCTTCTTGAGCTAAAAAGGCATCAACCAAGACTTACTCGGTCCAAATTAATACTTATGACCGACGTGAGCCCATCAACTATTCAGGCTACCCGGATGTTTCTCTCCATTATCTGGAATGCAAAAGAAGTATTTGGCGATATCCAGTATTACGAGTTCATAGGCAGCTGCATCAACGTAACCAACGAATTTCGAAGAGCAAAATCAGTTAATGATGGGATGGAAGATAGCTTGGCTCGCTGGAAACGAGAAATAGGTGGTAAGGAAAATAGTGATTACTACTCCGCATTTCGAATACTAGAGCGTGAAACCCGAACTAAACTGACAAAACAGGTTTCTCTGGTGATTCTTGGTGATATGAGGGATTGGTTGGGTCCATGGAAGGATGGAAAACCGATGAGTTCACGAATTTTGGGAGAAATACGTAAGAAAGTTAATAGAATCATCGTTTTAAACCCAGAACCGAAAAGAATGTGGAATACAGGTGACAGTATTTGTCGTTATTGTGAGGATCAGGGTCTGGAAGTGTATGAAACCACCAATTTAGGTCAATTAATTGAATGTTTACTGCAAATAAACTAACACCCAAATAGCAATTCAAGGGTTGAACCCTCTTTTTTAGTCAAAAATTAATGACTTAGAAACAAATATATTTAATCTAGAAAACCCAGTTTGTTTTTGTCGTCATGTCGCTAGAACATAATAAAACTATAGCACGACAGTTTCTTACAGAATTGTTCAGCAAATGGGATTTTAGTTTAATCGAGAAAATTATTCATAATGATTACAGTGTATCCAAAAACAGTGTATCACTTATAGATTTCAAGGATTCTTTGTATGAAAAACCCGGAAAGGGTAATTTTAGAGAAAGGCTCCATTATATTCGTACTGGAATGCCTGATTTAGAGTTTCAAGTTACAAAAATGGTAGCTGAAGGAAATGAAGTAATTGTTTGGTATACCTGGAGCGGTACACAAAAAGGAGAATTATTTGGTTTTCCCCCTAAAAATAGAAAAGTAAAAATTTTTGCGACCAACTATTTTACAATACAAGCAAAAAAAATCGTTGGTACAAGGATTACCCTTGATTCATTCAGTTTTCTCTACCAACTTGGCCATGTAGATTTTATTAATGACGAGAGTTTGGTGTTGCGATATTTATCAGATATTGAAAGAATAAGTTCAGAATTTAGTGGAAGTATTCCATCGAAATCAGATCCTCTTATTGATTAACACAAGGAGTAACAAATTTTATTAATTATTATTGAAATACTAGAATTAAGCTAATGTCCATTGAGAAAAACAAAATATTAGCCAAGAAATTTCTTCTAGAACTTTATTGTAGATGGAACTATGATTTGGTTGATGAATTAATTCACGAAGATTATGAATTAGGTAAGGATAGTGTATCAATTCTGGCCCAAGCGAGAACTCTTCCCGGTAAAGCTGCATTTGTAAAACGATTGAAATATTATCACAAAGCGCTGCCCGATATGCGATATGGTATCATCAAAATTATTTCAGAGGAAGACAACGTAATTGTTTGGTGGGCAATGAAAGCTACACAAGTCGGGGATTTCAATGATTTTCCTACAAAAGGAAAAAAAGTACAGATATTTGGTACACATCATTTTGAAATAAAAGATGGAAAGATAATATCTAGCACAATCAATTTTGATACCTTTAGTTTTTTGATTCAACTAGGTCATATAGAAGTAACTAATGAACAAGAGGATATGGTAATGGAATACTTGAAACGAATCGAAAAGCTGGGAATATAGGGAAACTTACTGGATTATTGGGATTAATATGTTAGGATAATATGTAATCATAATAAATTTCCTGTTAAGAAAATCAATATGAAGTCGTCTCAACAATGGATAGTTTTGGACTAGCATTTTATAGAATTCCTGGAAGATCAATGATTAAACTAAGATGAATAACAAAATCAAACTATTGTCCTAGAAAATAACAAGCAAATGGAAAAAATATATGGAACCAATCACTTCACATTCAAAGTTGGAAAATTCATATCGCAAACAGTCAATTTTGATTCAATAAGTTTTCTTGTTCAACTTGGGCATATTTCGGTCAATGAAGATCAACAAAAATTAGTTGAACAATATTTGAAGCGCCTCGAAGATATGAAAGACGAGTAATTTTGTTTTATGTATTATGTCTAATGTTTCTAACACAATTTATATTGGCATCATTTAAAGCAATAACGGAAAATGAAAAATAATAAGCAAGTTTCGGCAGTGCCCCAGATATTTGGAACAATACTATTTACTATTGGAATTTAATTATGGATTGGAGGATATCCATCTTTTTTGGATGATCAAAATGATGTCATAAATACTAAAGATAGTTTTGTTCCAGCATTTTATGGAATTCTTGGAGGATCAATGATTATTTCAGGTGTTTTTCTAATTGGGATCCATTATCTTTCAACAGTAATTTTTGAAACAAGAAACTCTAATTGAATTACAATTGTTGAACTTTGGTTAGCTTCTTCTTTTTTCTTTCGACTACAAGGCTTCCACTATGAACAAAAATCAAAATATGAAAATTCGATCGATGAGTCGAGAATGGAAAGTAACATCGAACCCTCCAACTTTAGGATGGTTATTATTGTCTTTGGAATCTTATTCATGATTGTGGGCTTTGTAATTTTTGTTACCAAGACATATACATGGATTCGTAACGCCGGGTCTATTGGAATAATTAATATTGAACAACCGAAATTTTATGCAATAATCGGGAGTACATTTATTCTGTCAGGTTCGTTATTGATCGGATTTTATAATCTTACTGAATCGGTAAATCAATCTAAATTCATCAAATAAACTTTTGTGAATTCACTTTGGGTCTATCTGAAATAAATGATCAAAAACATCTTGAAAGTATGTCTATATTATTAACTCATCTATCCATTAAATTTGTCTCATTTTTTCCAAGAAAGTCTATAAAAAATTAAAGATATGCGAGAAGAATAAATTCTAGAGTTCAAGTTTGGTTACATGTTACATTCTTTTTTTTAGATCCAATCTTTTTCCTTATTGAAAAATATCCAGGCAATTGAGTGAAGATCATCAATCATTTGACCTGCATTAAATAAATAGATCTCATGTTGGATTGTTTTTTCTGGAGATGCATACCATGTTTTTGCAATAAGTGTTATAAATTCATCCAAAATGTGTATTATTGGCTTTCAAGCATTGTTAACAACGGAATTTCCGTAATCGATATTCAAACTATTGCATTTAGTCATAGCTATATGTAATTATCCAAATAAATGAGTTTATTGAATGAGTTTATTTCCATAAATGGATTTAATTTTGACTAGAAGATCACAGGCATTCAATTTGAAATAATTTTGTACTTTTAATAATACTACATTTTAATTAGAAAAATAATTTAATATTTGATTAATAATTTATCACTGTTATATTCAATTGTTTAATTGATTTATATTTTATATATGTTTTATCGAAATATATGTGTTTATTCTAATTGATAGTTATTTTTATTGATTATTAATTGATTTATATATTCATTCAAATTCCAAACTAAATCCTTATTATTGCATTTTTCATTTATTTTATATGAAACATAAGAATTAAGCCTATATTTTATATAGAAAATCACCAATTTAATGTTGTTTTATAAAAAAATTAAATATATTTAACATTTATGTATTATCCATAAAGAAATTATAGTATAAAGCAAAATATATCTTTTAAAATTAGCGTAAATTAGCATTTATTCTAATCTTACCAAATCAGAAAATTATGTTTTAATTCATAATTATTAATGGATAATAAACCATTATTCAGCTGATGTAACGTAAACAAATAATTGAAATAATAAATTACTAATAATAAACTGTTTATCATGGGATATAGACATGTAATGCCGTTATGATCACTTCATTGTAAAATATTGTAAATCCATTTGAAATATAGTTTTATATATTTAAGATATATATCAAATACTTAGTATATAGTACCATTATCAGTGATAAAAAATGTTGAAAACAACAACTTCCATAATAAATATGAATTTATCACACTATGTGTGAAAATGTATTATCCTGTTTAGATTGTTATTGTGTAAACATCGCTAGCATTACCAAATATAACGAAATAAGGAATTGCACAATATAATTACGCTTTTAGTGCTAATGATCTTTCCTAATATCTTTAATAATTAAGCCCGGATTCATGATAATTAGCATTTTTTACCCTATCCAGAAAATGTTAAACGCAATTTTCACTTATTTAATAGGAAAATGTTTCAATCAACAAAAATTCTAGTTAAACATAAAAAATAATGAAATATAATCTTGCACAGAGAATCGAAAGTGTAAAAATTGATATCCTATGGGATAAAACTAAAGATTGTAATTTTTTTCTCTGGTATTCTTTTGAAAGTAATTTACATAATAATTAATTTCAGCAGATATCTATATAATCAGTATCAATTTTTATATTCATCTAAACATTTTCCGATAATGATTCAATGCGGCACTTCTTCTAGTTAAATGAAATTGATTTATTCACAACAGAGATTCAATATTACATTTCCATATTTTAAGATGGTACCAAAGATCGCAATCTACATACTTTTCTCAAAGTTATCCTGCTGAAAAAAAATGTAATAGGGTTCAATCTCAATAATTACAAAGATTTTATTGTATGTATTCAACCTGAAGATCTTAACTTATTATGTTTCTCGGTTGATAATATATTACCGGATAGAATATATTATCATGAATCACATTTTCTACAATTTTCTTTCGACTTTTTATCCTTGATGCTTTAGTGGGATTAGATCAAAAAATAATGAATTATAAATTTATGAATTATTGAGATAACGAATTGAAATTAGATTCATATTCTAAACAGTGATTTGAATTTGTCCCATTTTCTACCATATTCATACCCACATTATTGCAAAATATTTGCAAAGTTGAAAGTGTCAAACCTGTTTTACCCAGTACAAATCCACCATTTGTTAATGAAGTGGTCATGTACAGTGGTAATAAAATATTTTATTCATATTCTGGTCAGGAACCTATTCGATGTCAATTTCTACTGGTACTTGTGATGCAACTCGGATCACCACAACTTCCTCTACAGGTTCAATAACTAATATCCGGTCAAAGTCAAGTGAAGATACCAACATGTCAATGCCATGACTTTTCAATTACCTAATTTGGTTGATTATTTTGGTATTCAACACCCCTTCCACAGATACAATATTTATCTTTCAACCGTGCTGATTGGTAGCAATATTGACGTACATCCTTGTTTAATAATTCAGAGTAAACCATAGAATTTTCCTGCTCTTGTTTAATTAGTTTATCCGCTTGACTTTCATATATTTTACCAAAATATCTTCGTGGGTCTGATTTAATACCATTTTTAGAGATCGTAAAAATGAAAACATCTATTAAGGCAACAACCAAAATTATTAATCCAAGTATCGTAACAAGTTTCGAAACTTCCTTTGAAGAAATAAGTGCGGAAACAAACAAAGAATATTGCAAGACTCGCTAGTAGGTATTTCTTGGGATACTTATCATTTTTTCTACATTCTAATGAACATTAATGTCGTGGTGAATTACCGGTCGTTCGAAAAGTATACCCTTGGTCCAGGCTGAAATGTCCAACGGCAGGTTTGTTACAAATATCACAGGGGATATAATTATGATCGGGTGTTTGTGTATCAATGATTATTTTTTGTTTAACTGCAGCTCTAGGTATTCTTTCATTAGGTAATTTACTTGGTAAAGACTTCAAAAACAGTAAGAATACAACTAATACTACCAGACCGATTATAAAATTAATTTCTACCATTGATTTCAAATCCTATAAAATAATTGATTAAGATCTACCATGGGATCTATCAAATTTAAGTGCAGATGGTATATTCTATATTTTCGTAAATATTTTACTGTAAGGAGTATATTCGACAATTAATAAGCCTACATGGAATTGCTCAATCTCTCAGCTTCGTAGTTTCACATCCAATCTTCTCAGTATTATCATTATAAGAAAAATGGGCAATAGAATTAACTATAATAAATGAGGCAGATTTTTCATTAGTATTATCTATTAGAAGCTCAGAAATTTCTGTGTTTCCTGGTTGACGAGTAATTATTTTATTTCCATCAATGTCTAATATCATAACTGTATATGACATCAATTTAAATTCCATAGATATGAAAGCTAATTATAAAGGCTGTAATTTTGTTTACGAAATAGTGTTGGCATGACAAGTAAACCCGAGTCAACCCGATAATAGTAGATATCACTATCCAATCCTGACGAAATAGTAAAAGTAAATGTAGTTTTGTTTATGCTGTATGAAATGGAGTTGGAACCGATATTTGTGGGATTGTCTACCCATTCACTCCAATAATTCCAGTCAGAATTTATGAAAAAGCTTCCAATCCTCATCAATGAATGGTTAACATTTTGATTATTTTTTATTGTAACATTTGCATTCAAATAGTTTGATTCCCCCTGCTACTACTGCAATAAGCGAGATTATAGAATGATCATAAATTTTCTTTTCTAGCTGAATGGTTTTTGTTTTTTTATTATAGTTTTATTATAATTTAAGTAGAGATGACAATTACTGTATTTTCGTTCATTATTGCGATAATAAAAATAAATTTATTTTCATTAAGATTTAAGGAATTGAGTACCCTCTATGGTAGTTTATTTAGAATAATTACAATTATTTTGATTGTAAGAAAATCGAACTTCAGACACTCTTATTAATCAATTTGATAGAAGATAGCTAATGAATTATCTTTTTATATTATTAATTCTAAAATTTTCAAAATTACGTCAATTCAAAGGCTGTTGTTGATTCCCATCAGCAATCCATTGCCAATGAGTTTCACTTTATATAATATGAAAATCCGGGGACTTTTATTGATAACAGCTAATAAGTCTCAAGTTTATTGTGATGCTTGTAAGACTTCATATTGGCTTGAATTCTCAATGAACATTAAACTATCAACTTCGGGTGTAATGCGTAAAAGCCTGATACATTATGATCACGTGTTGATTGTTGATATCGATAATGATGGTGTTGTAAGAAAATCATTCACGGTCCCCCTTGAACACGACCCCATGATCTCATTGATTGATGATGTTGCTCAAGGTTTTCATTATATCAATGGAGAGCCCGGAAAACCTATTGTAATCGATTGTTATACCTCAAATCAGCAATTGGTCAAATTTATACAAAACATCATGACTAAAACCTTTGAACATGCCACTACAAACCGTATAGATGATAAATTCAAATTTACAATTTCTACATTTGGTCACCGTACCATATTGTATTCTACTCGAATAAATTTTGCTGTTAGTCCCTATGCAGAACCCGATTTTGGCGATTTAGAGGATTCTGTAAAAGGCATAATTCTTGATACAGACGAAATTGAAAAGAAAGAGCTTGACGTCGAAGAGATACTGAGACCGTACTCCTGGGTCGTTATTATACTTCCTTTAGCAAAGAAAGAGGGATATTTTAACATTTTCTCACCATATCTTATTGAGAACAAGATCCCCTTCTTTCTTGATTCACTGAGTAACCAGACGCTCAAGAATATGTTTGACTTTATTTTTGCGACAACCCTTGAAAATTGATTTTAGTAGAATATCCGCTAATATATCAATGCAGCAATAATCAGTTAAGAGCGCTTCTGGACATTAAACGTTGAAGCAATAGCATTTTTTCTAGTTGTTACACTCATCTTTTATTTTAAATAATATAAACAGTAAAAAGATATTACATGATAGCTGTAAGTAAATCTCAAGTTTATTGTGAGGAATGTGGGCGATCATATTGGCTCGAATTTGCAGATGAAAGCACTTCAAACGGCATTTTTCAGAAAAGCTTGATACACAATGATTATGTGTTAATTGTAGATATTGATCATAATGGTGTGGTAAGGAAGTCCAAATCCATTTCGATTGAACATGATCCAATGGCTTCATTAATTGATGATGTTGCCCAAGCTTTTCATTATGTCAATGGGGAACCTGGGGAACCTATTGTAATTGATTGTTACACCTCAAATTCACAATTTGTTAAGTTCATTCAAAGTATTATTATGAAAATGTTTGAACAGGCCACTACAAACCATGTAGAAGATAAATTTAGTTTTTCGGTAAGTACCTTTAAACAGCGGACTAGTTTACACTCTGAGCGTTTACACCTATCTGTGAGCCCTTACATTAAAAACAATTCAATTAATATAAAAGATCCTACAAAAGGTATTATTCTTGATATTATGGAGGCTGAACAGAATAAACTTGATATTGAAAAAACTTTGGAGGATTATTCATGGGCAGCTGTAATAGTTCCAAAATCAAAGAAGGAGGGGTATTTTCACGCTTTGTCATCTTATTTTAAAGAGAAGGAAACACCTTTCTTTATCGAATCTCTCAGTAATAACTCTCTCAAAGAATTATTTGATTTCATATTCGCTATAACCCTTGAAAATTAATATTTTCTGCAAAAATTATTATAATTATATTTCACAAACAGGTATTTGAGGTCATGATAATGCTACTTATTACATATGTCATTATTTACTCAGATATTTCAGCATTTTTTTGAGAGTACTCTGAAAATGAGAGAGTGTTTTCAGTTTATATACTACTAATTTAATATATTATTTGTTAATGGGATGAGGGATTTATCTCGGTAACAAAAACCAACTCAATGGGGGGCTGGGAGCGGTCGTGTTGGTTTGCGTTCTCTGTGGGGGGAACGGGGGGAAACAGCTCTGTGATAAGGAAAAGAAAAAATGGGGGACATATTTTCTTTTCCACTTTTATCACTTAAACTACTTTACTACCCTCTATCTTAGCAAAATATCAATGGTACAAGGATTAATTTTCATTCACCTGACCCGGCTCTCATTTAGTTTTCAGTTTTGAAGAATATATAACATATTTTGGTTTGGCCAGATATACCCTGGTGCATTATCAACCAAGCACTTACAAGGAATACTTAGATCGTACTTAACCCGGGATGATTCATAGCGAAATTTTCCTTGTTTAACATTCATTTGAGTATACTAAACAGACAAAAAATGGTCAAGTTATACCAGTTTGCCATACCTGTTGACATTTCTTACTAACTTGACACATAACATACTGACAATAACTCCAATGTTTCATGATCATTTTAGTACGTACATTTACTAGTAACATTAGAAAACGAGTGCTTCACGTTCAGCAACCCTATATCTGATGTCACCATCGCTTCATCTTTTTTCTTCTTACACAAAAAAGGATCTGTAGAAATAGGTTCTGTTCATAATGAACGATGCGTCCTTCTGCTTCTCACCCTACAGGGGTCAACAAAGACAGCGTTTCCGTGATCTTTAACTACTGGCAGACCATTTTCAGTCCGTAGACTGAGGACCAGCATTCCTGTTATATTGTTTTACCAAAAACAGGGTAGGACAATCAACATGATGTTTCGGTACGTTTCTCACTTTTCCATACTTCTTCTTTAAAGAAGAAATGACAGGTAGATGCTTACCTAGTCCTCTTACTCCTTTAATTCTAAAGGATGTAAGTTGAATAACGGCAATCTTTTGATTGCAACTACCATAATTTGTCATCCTGGTATTTAAAGTACTGAAAATGATAATTAGTAGATAGTTTATTATTTGCCCATACATCTACCTCCATGCACTTATGGTCTTGTTAAATATTTAATAAATTCTTTTTATGTAACTTATTAAGTGATAATGACGTTTCAATTGTAGTTGATAAAAGATGCATTAAAAGGTAAGCTTAATTAATTTTGTCAATATTTATATACTCTTTATAAGTCTCTAATTTCTTATATTTTGATTAAATTAAAGAAAGGTATTATAACTGGTACGATAAAAGGTATTACTGAATTATAGTGTGGTGTGGAATAAAAGGTAATTTAAAAGGTATTTTAAAAGGTATCTTAAAATACATAGTTGCAACTGATCCATTCTGGGTTATTTAGTTAGGTATTTTACTTCATTTAGTTATGTGAATTTGTATTATACTCCCCGGGGAACACAATTTGGGCATACACGAATTACTTTTGTCAGAACTCCATGTATTGTCTCTTCTTTGGAAGGTAAATATCTAGCCTCTTTGGAACAGACGATCCTACTACAAAAGTAGCAAGGGTTGGTGTGTATACTCTTTTCACCACAAAATTCACATAGCATAATTTGATCTGCTAATGCCATATGTATTCTTCTTGCCTTACAATACGTGACACATCAATTTAAAGATATCATTGGACAGTATGAATTTTCGACAAATTTCATTTGATCAAAAATAGTTAAAGTGTAGGTGTCCGGGATTGCCCGGTCTAGAATGAATTGATTTTTAGAACACTTCAAACAACTTATTGATGAGGCCTAATGGTTTATTATTAAATAATATCCACATTCCATCGATAAATATACTTAGTGCAAATAGTAGAATTACTCCAGCACTAACTTTGGTGATATTGTCCAACATCTTATCAGATGCTACTTCTTGAGATATTAACAGAGAAATATTAATAAGTAATACCCATACAAAAATTCCTACTAAGAACATAAGAGTAACAAAAAATCTATCAGAAAATGTTTCAATTGGTATATCTGATCCTAATATTACTGGCCCGAAAGATATCCACCACAGATACGACCAGGGTGAAGTAACTACAATTACGAAACCTAATCCATATTGTTTTCTATTTTGTTTAAATGTTATTTGTTCAGATCCCAACATCTTATCTTCATCTAAGAATTTTGTTGTATCAGTTTTTGATTTGAGGGCACTCAATCCAATATATCCTAATAATCCAGCATTTCCAAAAAATAAAACCGCTGCAATAATTTTATTTTCTAAAATAGAAGAAAGGACCTCAGAACCAACAAATAATACACTCATGGAAACGATAAAATCACCGGTCATGGCACCAATACCTGTTATCATACCAAGGACCCATCCCTTTTTCTTAGCAATACCTTGTTTGATCATTTCCATATTTACAGGTCCAAGTGGAAGAGCAAGGGAAAATCCAAGACTTGCAAGAAATAACAAGTTACTTACTGTAAATGCCATCAGATAAAATATAATTCACTCATGTATTGATTAAGTTTGTAGTTAGTCTCAATAAGATTACAGATAGATTGTAAAAAAAAAATTAATCTTTTGTGTGAGCGATACTTGAGAAATTAAATTTTTCTAGATGCATACTGGGACATGTGGATAAATAATACATCCTTCTATCTTTGCTAAGACTGATAATATTGTCTTGACCAAATGCATTTACAAAACTTTCAGTATATCGAAGATTTCTTACTGCACCTTGAATTTCTCCATCTTTCACATGGTATAATCCATTACGCGTGAGCCCAGTTAATCCACCTTCTCTTCGCAAAGTAAATCGATTATACCAGAAATTCTTTACATATAATCCATCTTTCATCTCAGATATTTGATCTTCTAGGGTCTTATCTCCTCCAGAAACAGATCCTGACATAGGAATAAATGCAGCTCCCCATGGCATAGTTAAACTAGTTCCATTTGCTAGGTTTTTATCATCAAGATATTTAGATGCATAGAATGAATTGTAAGCAACAAATTTTAGTACGCCTTTTTCGATAAATTGTTGATTTTCAGTAGGAATACCTTCCCGATCAAAACCAGCAACATTAGTAACATTTGCTGGATCCCTTGGTGCATTTTCGATATTAAATTTTTCATCAAATATTTGATCACCCAACCTGTCAGAAGTATAGGAATTTGATTCATGAAAACTAATTGAATCTGCACTAAATAATACATAGGTAACTAAATCAGCAACTGCTTGTGTTCCCAATAGTACTTCGTACCCTTTTGCTTCAAGTGTTTTTACATTTACTGTATCTACAGCTGTTTTAGTAGCCTCTTTGGATAATTGTGAATAATCAGGTTTTTCTAGTCGCCAAAATAGTTCTTCTTGTCCATATCCCCTTTGATCAGGTTCACCAGTAATCGCATTCACTTTAAAATAATTTGTGTGAGATGAATCAATTGTATCTACTCCTTCTGTAGAAATAATTCTTGTAAAAGATCGATTTTCTGCAGCAGTTCCTGCAAGGATTACATTTTTATCAATTTCTTCAGCAGCGTTTACTGTCTCTATTATAACATCAGCTCTCTCTTCAATAGACCAATTTATTCCTGAAAGATCAATTGCATTACCTGATTTTAAAGATGGCAATCCTTGAAAGAAACTAATTTCAGGAGTGCTATTTGTATTTTTTATGGTTTCTTTGACAAGTGATTCTAATCCTTCTTGATTTATCATACTAGACGAGACGTCTGCAACTTGTTTTCCTTTTACAAGTTTTAAATTAAAATTAATAGTGTTAAGGTCAGTATGTTGGGTTACTTGGGACCTTGCATATCTGGTAGTACCTTCCACTGTGAAATATGCACTTGCTTGCACATCATAACCCTGTTTCTTAGCTTCGCTCAACAACCAATTTAATGATGTATCAATAAATTCGAAGGGATCACCGTGTTCTTCCTTGTTAAATAGTGTTTTTGGATTATAACTCATTGTTGCACTACTCCTATACGCACATTTTCAAACCGGGTTGGGGATGCGCCGTGACCGGTATACATGACTTGACTGGGCTCTCCTTTCCCACAATTGGGCGTTCCGTACATCTTGAATGACTCATCATTACATACTGCAGATACGCTATTCCAGAATTTAGGAGTAATACCAGTATAACTTGGATTTTTTACAAGTCCAGTAATCTCTCCATTCTCAATTCTCCAACCAATCTCTGTACCGAATTGAAAACTTAATCTTAGATCGTCAATTGACCAGCTAACATTAGTATCCATCATGTAACCATCTTTGGTATCTTCAATTAACTCCTCGTATCTCCAATCACCTGTTTTAAGATTAATATTAGTCATTCTGATCAAAGGCATTCGATCATAACCAGTAGCTCTAGCGGACCCAGATGAACGTTTCCACCCTTGTAAACCCGCAGTTTCGCGTGAACTCATATATCCGGTTAGGGTCCCATTTTCAACAAGTGTAGTTTTTTGTGCTTTTACTCCTTCATGATCATAAAAGAATGTACCTAATCCTCCTGGGTGGGTAGCATCGGCATATATTGTTACCAATTCATTGCCAAATTGTAATTTGTTCATTAAATGTGGTTTGATAAACGAAGTTCCTGCAAAAGCAGCTTCATAATCATAAGCTCTATCCATTTCAAATCCATGTCCATTTTCATGAAGTTGAAGCATTAATTGACCTGGTTTAATAATAATTGTAGCATCATTTTTTGCTGGACATTGTTTTGCTTCTAACAGTCCCAAAGCTTCTTTTGTTACTTGAGGTGCGTTATTAACAAGATCCATACTTTCGAAATATTCGTAACCTGCAGTTGATAAATCACCTCTCATTCCACCGGGATATCCTCTTAGTTGAGTGTCCCTTCCTTCTACAGCTAAGACATTAATACCTCCACCTGTTACAGCAATAGTTTGATCAATTTTTGTTCCTTGACTTGTCCACAAAACCATGTAGTCTTTCCAGTGGGTATAGGTGGCAGTTCTGGCTTTGATTCGTGGATCATCATTGTTAAGTGCTTGACAAGCTTCTATTAAATGTTGAATTGTCTCTGAAGATTCAATGTGATCAGGATCTTTTACCATATGAGTAACAACTTTATCATTGTATACTTCCTCTTCGACAAGTTCTATTCCATTTCTCATAGTTTTTCCAGAAGCCTTTGCTACCCTAATAGCTCTCTTTACAGTTTTTTCAATACTTTCTTTTGTTAGAATATTTGTTGCCGCAAACCCGTATCCACCATCAACTAAGGTTTTAATACCAATTCCTTGTTCTTTTGATTGGGAATTTGTCTCGACGGTTTCATTCTTAACAACCAGCAATTTTGAGGCCCTTAGCATCCATTTAACATCTGCATATTGAACGCCTGTTGAATGAGCCTTCTCTAGAGCATAATTCATGAGATCATTATCGATTTTGGTCACAACCTTATCGAATTTCATCCTTTGAATATATTTTGGCGAGGGGTCATTGTTATTTGAAAAAATAAGTTACACGAATTGTTCACTAGTCTTGATCGAAATAAATTGACGAAAGAAAATGGATTCATATATAAATGTGGAAACCCAATATAAGTAGTTGATATAAAAATGTTAACCGAGAAGGGTCATCTAGATAAAGAAGAAGATAGAAATTTTCATGATGTTCTAAAAAAAATAGATCTAGATACAAAATGGGGTGGTAAATATTATGACTGGATCCTGTCTCCTATTAAATCTAATACTAAAATTTTATCCGGGAAATTAATCAATCTAGATTTATCATGGTTACCAATTCAGATTTTACCTCGAAATTTTCTTTCGGGATTGCCAAATTTAAAGTCAATCCGATTGGATAACAATCCCCATATAATATTCGAAAATGGTTGTTTTGATTCTTGTCCGAGTCTTATTGAATTGAAGCTTCAATATTGTAATTTACTAAAGTTCCCTAAAAATGCCTTCACCCGAAATTCCTCAATTAAGGAATTAGATATTGCTAACAATCCACTACAGATTATGAATGAAGGAGATTTCAACCATCTTCCTCGAATTGAAGCACTAGAAATCTCTTATACTAATATAAGCGAGCTCCAACCATTTTGTTTCAAAGGATTGGATAACCTTACAACTCTCAATCTTAAAAATAATAACATTACTGCAATCCGTGAAAATAGTTTTCAAGGGTTATCTGCCTTAAGTTTACTTGATTTACGAAACAATGAATTGACCAAGTTTGATGAAAATTCATTTACAGGTTTGAATAATTTAGCTGAATTGAGATTAGATAACAACCAAATCGTTATTTTACCAAATACAATTTTTTCATTTTTGCTAAAGATAGAATGTGTGTCACTTGTAAATAATAAATTTTCATCCTTGGAGCGGATATTCGCAAATTTACCCAATCTTGTGAAAATCGATTTAGATACTAATTTGATTGAAATTATTGAGAATAAGAATTTCTTAAATTCTCCAAATTTAAGTCATGTCTTATTACAATCTAATCTTATCAAAGAGGTTGAATTGAACACTTTTGATCATTTGAAAAATCTAGAAATGCTTAACATTCAAAATAATCCTTTAAATAGTAGAATTGCTCTTGATTTACCTCCACAGGCTTTGTTCGATTATTCAACTTTGATTAATGAATCAAATGAAAAGGATCTGTATGATTTAATTACTAGGTATTATACAAACACAAGATTTGTAGATCAAATTTTAGATTCAGAAAAAGCTTCGGATAAAATAATTGCATTTTTGAGATTACTAGGTTATGGGTCTAATAGTTAGATTTCCACCACTCAATGATTGAGTGATAAAAATTTCGTCTGTGTCGTCCACCTCTTTATTAAAATCTTCTATTAGAATTTGATTAAGATATACTCTCATATGTGCTCTAACTTGATTTCTTTCATCAATAAAACGAAATTTAATACCTGGGAATTTTTTGTCTAGATTAATAAAAACTTCTTTAACCGTATTTCCATCAATTTCAACAAATTTTAAATTCGATGTATAGGATCTCAACATTGATGGAATTCGAACTTTCAATTTAATCACTCAATATTTCAATAGAATAAATTTCAGGTAGATGTCGAGTTATACATCTCCACTCATTGCCTTCATCAAAACTAGCCCACAATTCTCCAGCTTTTGTTCCTACATAAAGGCCCAAAGAGGATTGATTATCGTGTGCAGTTGCTTGTCTCATTACAGTGAACCAAGCATTTTCGGTTGGAAATCCTTTGTCTTGTCTTAGCCAAGTAGATCCCCCATCATCAGAATGATACAATGCAGGTTTTCCATTAACACTGGTTCGAGGCCATACATCAGTTCCATCCATTGGAACAACCCATAACTTATTTTCATCCATTGGATGCAAAATTAATGGAAATCCAATATCACCAATTTCTTTTGGTATATTCTCTCCTATTCTTGTCCACTCATTATCTGTCTCAAGATTTACCTTATAAACTCCACAGTGGCCTTGTTGATAATAAATATCTGGATTACCTGGGTGTTGTTGTAGGTTATGAACACATTGACCCCAATCAGGGTAAGGAGTTGGTAAGAAATCAGCGAGCACATTTTTATTAAACGCCCCCCAAGTCTGTCCACCATCTTTAGTTTCAATAAATCCACCAGTAGACATTGCCAAACAAATATGATTTTTATCTCGAGGATCTACATTAATAGAATGTAAAAGTGGACCAATTGGTGTTCCTTCATTATTTTCAGTTATTTGTCTGATTAATTCATTTTGAGAAAATGACAAAACTTCATCCCATGTTTGTCCTCCATCCTCTGTTTTAAATAATCCTTGGGGTGAGGTCCCTGCATACCAGACATCTGTTTCCGATGCATGTCCCGGGGTTAACCAAAAAATAAAATTTACAGTTTTTTCACCAGAAAACCGAGGGGGTTGTTTACTCTCATTCCAAGAAATACCTCTATCATTGGAGATAAATACCGTGGGTCCTAGATGTCCAGTTTTTGCGGCAATTAACATTCTATTTGGATTTCTTTTATCACAGACAAAATGATATATCACATTTCCAAAGTATATTGGTTCAGATAATTTCCAATCATTGCGATTCTGAGTTGCAGTTAAAATGAACGCTCCTTTTTTAGTTCCAATGCAAATCTTAATTGTCATGAATCAGTGTCTTAAGATAATATTAAGAATTTTCCTATAAAAGAAAAAATTTGAAATTAAAGGAAAATTTAAAATAATTACCACTTAATTACTCTTGACAAAGGCCTTGTATTGAGATAATTGCGCATTAGGGATGTTCATTGCAATTAAAACATCTTGGAACACCTTATCAGATAAATTGTTAAATGCATCAGTTAATTCATTTGGTGTAGCTAAGCGATATGACACACTTCTCATATCCATAAGGTTAGCGACGCGATAAATAATTCCATTTTCAAGTAATCGTCTAATAGCATATCTTATTGATTTTTGGGATGATATTGATAAAGCATTCCTAATATCTTCCTGACTCAGTATCTGAAACTCATGTTGAGTTAGTTTTTCAACAATTTCTAATGCAGGTTCAGGTAATTTTGTTATAATAAAACTAACCTCCAATCAAATGATCCCCTAGTACAAAGTAGTACTAGATCTTTATTAAGATTTCATTAACATTGTTTTTTCGTAGTAATGTCAAGTATTAAATAATAGCCAAAATACTAATATTGACCATCAATAATCTTTAGCTGAAAGGCTTGAGTTTTGGTATTGCAACATACCAAAAAAATTCCATAGATAACAAGAATTGACTATAATGAAAAATTAAAAGAATTGATTGAATTAATTTGTGTAAGCAAATTAAAATCAGTAATCAGAAGAAAGAAAAAAAAAGGATAATAATTTGACACAATTAAGTATAAATTAAGTGAATTAGTATGGCAGATGAAGACGCTCTATTGATAGAGATTAGTGATCTATTCCCAACTATTGGGATGGTAGTCCCTTACATAGAAATAAAATTTAGACTTGCAGGAAAGCATGGACAAGATCTGGTGGATGCAATTCTTCGCAAACTAGTAGAATCGGAAATCATGTCCCGTTTTGAGTTTAATAATCAAATTCACTACAAATCAAGAGAAGATATCCCTATTTCATTTGGAGTAAAATCAAATCCTAATCCTCCAAATAATCAAACTAAATCATCTCAATTAGAGGATCTAAGTAAGATTGTTTTAGCAATCAGTGAGACACTAAATATTCCCGAAATCAATGAAATGGTAAATAATTATAAATCCAAATATTAAAATCAAAAAACCTTGTATAAACAGTAATGTTAGATTTTTTTCCTTGGTTTAATAATGAATCTACAAACATGATCTCCAGCTACTGTTCTATGAGTTGTTTCAACTTTAGCACCTAAAAGATCTTCGAATAATTCTTGTTCTACAATACAAGCTTCATTGTACTTATCAGCTACTGCTAGTATAGGACAGTTAAATTCAAGTAATTCATAAGATTTTTTCCCTGGTAGTGTTTTTAGTTCAACCATGTACCCTTCTTGATCACGTATTTTCGCTAAAATTTCTAGTTTTTGCAGAAGGGTACCATCGCTAATTTGATCCTTGTAATTACTAAGTAGGTCAGATTGTCTTTTTTTCAATGCATCATATACAGAGTTTCTCCCCATATTTTCACAAATAAAATCTAACATACTATTTGTGATGGAAGAATATGCTTTTGGAAAAATATCAGAAGCATTTTTTGATAATCTGATTGACAATCTGGGCCTTCCTACTCCCTCTCTTTTATGAAATCGTTCTATAATTTCCAATCCCTCTAATTCTTTAATATGGTTGAGAACACCCATTTTTGTAATTTGTAATTCTTTAGCCAAAGAAGTTAGATCAATCTCTCCCTGTCTTTTTAACGTAATTAATATTTGACGTTTAGTAGAACCAAAAGATGTTACTAATGCCTTATCATCAGTAGACTGTACTTTCATTTATAGAATCATATTTCAGTAGTTATTGATAATAAATAAATGGTTTTGTTTATAAATAAATTTGAGTGAAATTTTATTTATATTTCATTCTAAGTTAGAAAAATATAATTGAACTACCTGTAATCTCATCGGTAAGACTTCAAGATCGCAATATGTAATTGTACTAACGTTTGATGATCTAAATCCAAATTCTCTCGGGTCCAAAGATGTATCCGTTGGCATAATAATTTCCATTCTTAAATTACGGGACCCCATTAGCTTCATGGAGAATTGTTTTCCAGTATTTGTTTGTACCATCCATTTCTTACCCAATTGAGATATTTTGTGTTGAAAACCAGATTGGTTTAAACTGTGATTTAAGTAATGGGTCAGCTCTTTATTATTATAAATATATGAATAGAAAAGATAGAAGATAGCAAAAAATAAACTGGAAATGAGCACAATAAAAATTCCGATTGACAAGTAATCTCTCAAATCATTATCTTCACTTGACAATGAGAAAATCTTTGCTGGAGCAAGTCTACCAACATCTTCTACGGTTTCTTGAGCTACATCTTGGCCGAAATTATCATTCTCTTTTACTGTAGCTGTTTCTGTAACTGTGATAAATTCATTTGAATTAGAATTAGTACTACTAGTCATAGTACTATCCTCTGTAGTAGTTGTATCTTTTATGATTCCATTATTATCATTGGAATTATTGCTTGAAGGATTACCAATTGCAGAATTAAGTAACAGAATAGTAATTATTCCCAGAACTAATGAACTGATTATAACTCTACGAAATGAAAATAATTTTAAATCATTCATGGTATTTTCTCTCCATAATTAATTGATGTAGTCGAGATGAATAATCTTCTCCAACTTTAATTGCAAGCTCTATCATCATGGCCATTAATGGGTGATGAGGTGAAATTTGAATGGAAAAATGTTTTGGAGTAAGTCGATCAATGATAATGAACTCATCCTTTTCCAATTCATCTAACACTCCTCGATAAATGGTCCTTGCCTTTTTAGAGTATCCTAAAAGCATAGTTAATTCAGATGCAGAAACTCGTTGAGGACTCAGATGGGCCAGAACCTGCAATATCTTGGTTTTCAACGGTTCAAGGCTGGAAACCACCATCAAGAGGCGATAATACTTCTCATCGACTTTATGTTCACTCACCGACTTCATTATCGTATTACTAATTAACAATGCTTCCTAATAGATATATTGTTTTGATCATTCATATCTCTCATTGTGTCAGACAAGCACAAGTGATTTAGTATTAATAGATTATACAAACATAATAATTATGAAATTAGGCGTCTACATTCACGGTTCCTCTCCTTTTAATCCGAAAGTCACTTTTGATGAATATTCTCAATTAGCAATATTTTATGAAAATGCCGGGGTTGAAACTTTATGGTTTGCAGATCATCTTATTAGGACTCCAGACCCCAATGAATCACCATTGTTTGAAACTTGGTCTTTGATAGCTGGTCTCAGTACAATTACAGAAACGATAAAATTTGGCACTATGGTTTCACCAGTGACATTTCGAAATATAGGTCTTTTTGCAAAAATGATTTCCACCATTGATCACATGTCTAATGGGCGAATCATTGTAGGGCTTGGTTCTGGATGGTATGAAAAGGAGCATGAAATGTTTGATCTTCAATATCCAGATCTTAAAACTCGATCGAAATTATTAGAGGATAGCATTGAGGCACTAATTCAATTATGGACATCACCAAATAAAGTTAATTTTCAATCAGATTCATTTACTTTGAAAAACGCTTATCTTAATCCTAAACCAATACAAAAACCCCATCCACCAATTTTAATCGGTGGTGGAGGTGAAAAAATTACATTGTTACAAGTTGCTAAATATGCTCAGATGAGTAATTTTAGTGGGAATATAGAAACAATAAAACACAAATTAACCGTATTAAAAAATCATTGTTCCAACATCGGTCGTAATTATGATGAAATCATACCTACCATCAATATGGCCGCAGTAATTGGAAAGAACCAAGGAGAAGTAGAAATAGGTGTTGAGCAATACCGAGATCGATTTTTACAATTAGGAATGACCCCACCCTCACTCTCCGGATTTGCAGATAATCGATTGGTCGGAACTCCAGAACAAATAGGGGAACAAATTGATAAATTGAAAATTATTGGGGTTAAAGAGATTAACATCACAATTAATGACAAAACTTCTGAAAAATATCTTCCAGAAGTAATCAAATTATATTCTTAAATTTTTTATTACATAGTCTATTTGTATAGATATACAAACCATTACTTATAGCTATTCTGATCTTCAGTCCTTTAAATACCTAACTGACAATTCATAATTGATACAATCCAAGGATTGTACGAATTGAACTTACTACCTTTGGAATTAAAGGTGTAAGAGGACTAGGTAAGCACCCACCTGTCACTTCTTTTGATCATTGAAGGGAGACCGGAAAAGTTGGAAAAGTACCGAAACGTCATAATGACTGTCCTACCCTGTCTTTGTTTTTAGTATGAAAAATTAAAGCTACAGGAACGCTGGTACTCAGTCCACGGACTGAAAATGGTCTGCCAGTGGTTAAAGATCACGGAAACACTGCCTTTGTTGACCCCTGTAGGGATAGAAGCAGAAGGACGCACCGTTTTTGATATAAGAACAGAACCTAATTGAATATGCTCTTTCAACTTGAAAGAAAATATGATGGTGACATCAGATTTAGGGTTGCAGAACGTGATTTGTTATATACT